>JAIXVM010000087.1 GCA_027482995.1 Hyphomonadaceae bacterium
CCAATATCGACTATCGCAAGACCGGTGACCGGGTGACATCCAAGGCGCGGTTTTCGGCGGACGGCGCGGCGCGGGACGGGGACTTCACGCTGGACGCGGCCGACTCGCGGCTGGTGTCGGCGGACCTGCGGCGGGCGTTTTTCCGCAACGTGGCGGATGTGACCGGCAAGATCAGCCGAAACCCGGCCGGCGAGTTCAACTTCACGCTGGGCGGCAAGCATCTCGACATCTCGGGCCTGATGCCGGGCATCGGCGGAATGGGCGGCGAAGGCGGCGGCGAGGGCACGGCGATGACGCTGAACGCCGCGGTCGACCGGTTGACGCTGCGCACGGGACTGGACCTGCGCGACGCCGAACTGTCGGTGACGACGACGCGCAAGGGATTGCAGACGCTGACCGCGAGCGGTCTCGCCGGGGGCGGCGCACCGCTGGTCGGCTCGATTGATGCGACGGGCAAGGGACCGGCGCGGCTGAGCGTGACGTCCGGCGATGCGGGCTTCCTGGCGAGCGCGTTCCTGAATTCGAATTTCCTGTCGGGCGGCACTCTCGAGATGAGCGGGACGCTGGAGGACGGCGCCACACCGGCGAACCTGATGGTGCGGATCGAGGATGCGCGGGTGAGCGATGCGCCGTTCCTGACGCAGATATTGTCGCTCGCCTCGTTGCGGGGCCTTGCGGATACGCTGGGCGGGGACGGTGTGTTGCTGAGCCGGATCGACCTGCCGCTGAAGATTTCCAAGGGGCGCTATATCGTCAATGGCGCGAAGGCGCAGGGGCCGGCGCTTGGCTTCACGGCGAGCGGGTTCATCGATTCCAAGACGACTGACATCGAGATCGACGGCGTGCTGGTGCCGAGCTTTGGCGTAAACTCCGCCCTCGGAGGAATTCCGATCCTCGGCGACCTGGTGGTCGGCCGGGACGGCGAAGGCGTGTTCTCGCTGACTTACGGCGTGCGCGGCAAGCTCGACAAGGCGAGCGTGTCGGTGAACCCGCTCTCGGCGCTGGCGCCGGGCGTGATCCGCCGCATTTTCGAGAATCCGTCGGATACGAAAATCCCGGAGGCCAAGCCCCGCGCGTCCGACAAGCCGGCGCCGAAGGAATTGCCGCCGATCAAGGATGAGACGTTTTAGAAAACCTTGACCCCCTCTCCCGTGCAGGGAGAGGGGGGAAGATTATCCCGCCTTGATCAGCGCGTGGCGTTTCTTGCCGGCGGAGAGCTTGATCGCGCCGTCTTTCAGGTCGGCGGCAGAGACTTTCGCGTTCGGGTCGGTCACGGCTTCATCGTTCACGCGGATGGCGCCTTGCTCGATCAGGCGGCGGGCTTCGCCGTTTGATTTCGACAGGCCCGCTGCCGTGCAGGCAGCGGCCACGAGAAGTCCGGCATCAAGCTCCGCCTGCGGAACAAGTGCCGTCGGCAGCGAGTCCGACGAGGCGCCGGCGGTGAAGACAGCCTTTGCGGCGGCTTCCGCTTCCTTCGCAGCGGCGTCGCCATGCAGCAACAATGTGGCCGCGTTTGCGAGTGCGACTTTCGCGTCATTGATCTCGGCGCCTTTCAGGGCTTCGAGGCGGATGATCTCGTCTTGCGAGAGGTCCGTGAAGAAGCGGAGGAAGCGACCGACATCGGCGTCCTCGGTATTGCGCCAGAACTGCCAGTATTCGTAGGGGCTGCGCTTGTCAGCGTTGAGCCAGACGGCGCCGTCGGCGGTCTTGCCCATCTTGCCGCCGGAGGCGGTGGTGATGAGGTGGGCCGTGAGGCCGAAGGCCTTGCCGCCCTCGACCTTGTGCACGAGGTCTACGCCGCCGAGGATGTTGCCCCACTGGTCCGAGCCGCCGAACTGCATGCGGCAGCCATGGCGCTTGAACAGTTCGAGGAAGTCGTAGGACTGCATCAGCAGGTAGTTGAACTCTAGGAAGGTGTAGGGCTGCTCGGACTCGAGCCGGCGCGCGACAGTTTCCTGCTTGATCATCGTGTTGATGGTGAAGTGCACGCCGATATCGCGCAGCACTTCAATGTAGCCGAGCTTGTCCAGCCAGTCGGCATTGTTGACCATGATGGCGTCAGAGGCGCCGTCGCCGAACCTGATGTAGGGCTGGAAGGCCTTCTTCACGCCGGCGATGTTGGCGTTGATCTGGTCATTGGTGAGCAGCGGGCGGGACTTTTCCTTGTCGGTCGGATCGCCCACCTTGGTCGTGCCGCCGCCCATCAGCGCCACCGGCTTGCCGCCGTGGCGCTGCAGGATGCGCAGCATCATGATCGTCATCAGGTGGCCGACATGCAGGCTGTCAGCGGTCGCGTCATAGCCGACATAAGCCACAGGCGTTCCCGAGGCGCAGTAAGCGTCAAGCTCTGCCTCATGCGTCATCTGCTTGATGAAGCCGCGCCAGCTGAGCTCGCGCAGGAATTCCGACTTGTATTGGCTCATGTTCTTGTGTCTCCGTGGAGCGAACGCGCGCCTAACACGGAAAGGGCATGGCTTGAACACCACAGCCGAAAAAACAGATTTCGTCGCCAAACCCGTCTGGGTTGCGGGCTTCATGTCGGGCACGTCGCTGGACGCGGTGGATGCCGCCTTGATCCTGACGGATGGGGAGAAGGTGGTCGATTTCGGCGCGGCGGTGGAGCGCAAGTACACGGCGGCCGAGCGCGGCGTGCTGCAGGCGGCGACCGATGCGGCGCGGGCCTGGAACTGGACGGGGCCGATCCCCGAGGCGCCGTTCAAGGCGGCGCTAGATGTCATCACGCGCACGCACGCGGACGCCTGGCGGATGCTGACGAGCCCTGCACGGGCGCCGCAGCCGCTGCTGGTGGGGGTGCACGGGCAGACGGTGCTGCACCGGCGCACGCAGCCCGGACAGAAGGGCGCGACGCTTCAGCTGGTCGATCCGTTTGCGCTGAAAGCGGCGATGGGCGTGCCGCTCGTGTGCGATTTCCGCTCGGCGGATGTCGAGGCAGGCGGGCAGGGCGCGCCGCTGGCGCCGGCCTATCACGCGGCGCTGCTGGACCGGCTGGGCAATGAGCCCGCCTGCGTGCTGAACCTGGGCGGCGTGGCGAACATTACCGCGCGGCTCGCCGATGGCAGCCTGATCGCGTTCGATACCGGGCCGGCGAACGGTCCGATCGACGAGTGGGTCGAGGGGCACGGGCGCGGCACGCATGATGTGGGCGGCCAGCTGGCGCTGGCGGGCAAGGTGCATACGGGACTGCTGGCGCAGCTGATGGATCACGACTGGTTCAACGAGAAGCCGCCCAAGTCGCTCGACCGGTATGATTTCAATGCGAGCATGGCGCGCGGGTTGTCAGTGGAAGACGGCGCGGCGACGCTGACGGCGTTCACGGCGGCGGCGGTGGCGGCGGGCGTGGACCAGCTGCCGGAGAAACCCTCCCGCGTGATCGCGTGCGGCGGCGGGCGGCACAATCCGGCGCTTATGGCGGCGCTGAAAGGTGCGCTGCCGTGCCCGTTGATGTCGGCGGAGGATGCGGGCTGGCGCGGCGATTCGATCGAGGCGGAGGCGTTCGCCTTCCTCGCTGCGCGGCGCATGCGCAAGCTGCCGCTGAGCTGGCCGATGACGACGGGCGTGCCGGCGCCGATGACGGGCGGGCAGATTTTTCTCTAGGCGCGGGCGAGTGAGGTGAGTTCACCGCCGGCCAAGCGGTAAACGGTCCAGCCTTCGACGGGCTTTGCGCCGAGCGAGAGATAGAAGTCGATGGCAGGCTGGTTCCAGTCCAGCACGGACCATTCGAGGCGACCGCAATCTCGCTCAACCGCGAGCTCGGCAAGGCGTTTAAGGAGCGCCTTGCCATAGCCCTTGCCGCGATGCGCCGGGTCCACGAAGAGGTCCTCGAGATAGATGCCGGGCTTACCCAAGAAGGTCGAGAAGTTGTGGAAGAAGAGCGCGAAGCCGGCAGGCTGCGCGTCTTCTTCTATCAGCAGAACTTCCGCATACGGCCGATCGCCGAACAGGTAGCGCTTCAGCGAGACCGGTTCCACGAGACATTCGTGGGCGAGCTTTTCGTACGCGGCCAGCGCGTGAATGAAGCCGTTGATGGTCTCGATATCGTCTTCGGTTGCGAAGCGGATGAGCGCCATTGAATTGTCCCTCCGCGCGGCGCGCGACTATTCGTCGAAGTCGTCCTCGTCCTCGACCACGTCTGCGTCGAGGCCTTCCTCGGCTTCGAGGCGGAGCTGCTGGTCGGCCTCGTTGAGGCGGCGCAGCAGGTATTCCTCGCACACGCCGAGCAGCTCTTCCCGCTTGTCCACGTAGAAGTGGTTGGCGCCCTTGATCCGGGCACGGTCCACCTTGTGGCCCTTCTGGACACGGACTTTCGTCAGAGCGCGCTCGACGTCTTCGGGCGTTGCGATCGAATCGGCATCGCCGGACACGATCAGGCCGGAGGCCGGGCACGGCGCAAGGAAGGAGAGGTCATAGTGGTTGGCCGGCGGGGAGATGGCGAGAAAGCCGTCGATCTCCGGGCGGCGCATCAGCAGCTGGAGCGTGATCCACGCGCCGAAGGAATAGCCTGCGCACCAGACGAGGCGCGGGCTCTCCGACAGGTTTTCGAGATAGTCGAGCACGTAGGCGGCGTCTTCGAGTTCGCCGATGCCCTGGTCATATACGCCCTGCGAGCGGCCGACGCCGCGCGAGTTGTAGCGCAGCACGCCGAAGCCGTTCTTCTCGAACAGCTGGTAGAGCATGATGGTGACCGGATCCTGCATCGTGCCGCCCGCCTTGGGGTGGGGGTGGAGGATCAGCGCGATCGGCGCGCCGGGGTATGGCGGCTCGGTGTAGCGCGCTTCGATCCGCCCTTGCGGGCCCGGAATGATGATTTCTGCCATCTGATCCTCAGTCTTTTTCAAGCGAAGCGGGCGAGATAGGCCAAATCGCTTTCGAAATGCAAATTTTTCTGCAGGAGGCCGGTGGCGAGTCTTGCGAGCGCTCAAAACTTGTGGGACGCTTTGCAAAACAAAGGGCATTGAAAATGAAAACGATGATGTTGGCAGTGGCGGTCCTGGCATTTGCGTTGGCGGGCTGCGCGGGGGTGCCTGAAGCGACGGTCGAAGCAGCGCCCGCGAGCGAAGCGGCGCCGGCTGAGCCGCTTCCAGACAGCGAACTGTCGTTTCTTTTCGGTGAGTGGGTCGGCACGGCCAAAGGCACCGACGCCAAACAGCAGCCGTATGAAGTTGTCCAGACCGAGCGGGTCGGCCCACTCCTGGACGGCAAGATCACGCTGATCGAGGGGCGGGGGTATGACGCGTCCGGCGCAACGCTGTTCAACGCGTTTGCCGTGGTTTCCAAGAACGCCCAGACCGGCGCCTTCGAGTTCCGCTCCTACACCGGCGATTACGCCGGCACTTATCCGTTCGAGCGGACAGCCGACGGCTTCAAATGGAGCCTGCCCGCGGGACCGGCTGCCAAGATGGTGTACACGGCGGTTGTGACCGGGGATTCCTGGGAGCAGGTCGGCGAATATGTCCCGGACGGCGGCGCGCCGGTCAAAGTATTTGAAATGTCGCTGAAACGGACGGGTCCATCGGCCTGGCCCGCCAGCGGACGGGTTGTGCCCTAGGCGCAGAGCCAACGTGCAATTCGCCTCTGCCCCCGCTATA
>JAIXVM010000077.1 GCA_027482995.1 Hyphomonadaceae bacterium
CGCGCGCCCGGGGCGGAACAGCCTATGTCAGGCTCGAACCCTGCCGGGAGCGCTACAGCGGCGCTGCGTCCTGCGCCAACAAGCTCGTGGCCGCCGGCATCGCCCGCGTGGTGGTCGCCATCGAAGACCCGCACCCCACCGCGAAGGATGGCCTTCAGATTTTGCGCGCGGCAAAGGTGAGCGTTTCAATCGGGCCGGGCGGTCGGCGCGCCGCACGCCTGTATGCGTGGTTCTTCCGGACGGCCGGACACTGATCAGCCGGCGAATGGTCCTGCATGTGCGCGGACCGTTTCGTAGAATGCCAGCGAGTCGCGCTGGAAAGCGGCTTTGGTGAACTGCGCCTCGTAACTGGCGCGCCCACCCGCAACGAGTTTCGGCCCGAGCGTCTTGTCATAAAGAATACGCCCGATGGCGGCCGAAAGCGCCGCCGGATCATTCTTGGGCACGAGCAGGCCGTTGACGCCGTCCTTCACATAGGCGGCGGGGCCGACCGCGTCCGCCGCGACGAGTGGGCGCCCAGCGGCCCAGGCATCAACCGTCACCGTGCCAAACGGTTCGTACCGGGACGGGAACGCCACGATATCGCAGGCCGCGAGCAGCGCGCCGCGATCATTCCGCCAGCCGAGGAAGCGCACTCGGGAATCAAGGCCGAGCCGCGTTGCGTGCGCCTTGAGCTCCGCTTCAAGCGGTCCCTCCCCCGCGATCCAGACATGCAGGTCCGGCAATTGGGCCGTCGCATCGAGCAGCGTATCCAGACCCTTCTTCTCGTGAAGCCGGGCGAGCGACAGGGCAACCGGCACGCCCTCCGGCGTCGAGAGGCTGGCGCGGGAGACGGGTTCGGCGCCCTGAAAGTCCGCGTACGTATGAATGATGCCGCTGCGCGCTTCGCTGACGCCCTGTTCCCTTATGTGCCGCAACAGGTCGATCGTCAGGCCGACATGCCACTCGCAATTACGGAACCGGGAGAGCTTGTAATAGCCGCCATACCAACCGATCGACCGGGCGCGATGTTCGGCCGGGGCAAACTGGCCCGCGCGGCCCATCCAGTATTCGATCACGTCTGGCTGGAAGGCCGCGATGGCTTCCGCAATCACCCGGCGGGTCGGGAACGGCCAGGACGTATTGAAGCTCGCGGTATCGACACCGATGCCCGCCTCGCTGAATTTTCCGGTACGGAACGTGTTGCCGGGCCGCGTCACCACATGCTGGGCGAAGCCCGCTTCGGCGAGCGCCAGGACCGATTCCAGCATGATGTTCTCGGCGCCGCCCTCATCGGCGCCCGCCATCACATGCATCACGCGCATCGGCGTCTCCTGCCCGGTACCAGTTTGCGGGCGTTGCCCCGTCCCGTCTGCGATTAGCGGGGATCGCGCGCGTGGGCAAACTCTGCTTGGCAGTGCTGCCCGAACTGCCTAGACAGGCGCGAACACACGGACCGGTGAACTGATGGCCGAATATCGCCTCTTCGGGGCTGAGACGTCTCCTTACTCGCTGAAGGTGAGGTCGGCCCTGCGTTACAAGGGGATCGATTTCGAGTGGATCGCGCGCTCGGCCAGCAACGAGGCCGAATTTCGCAAGAGCGCCGCAACGCCGACCGTGCCGCTGCTCATCAGCCCGGCGCAGCCACCGGCCCAGGATTCGACGCTGATCCTTGCCGCGCTCGAGCGCACGCATCCCGAGCCCCCGGCCCGGCCTGATGCCCCCGCTGCCGCCGGCCTCGCGATGATCCTTGAAGACTATGGCGACGAGTGGCTGAACAAGTGCATGTTCCAGCAACGCTGGGGCCAGCATCCGGACCGCGACGCGGCGGCGCTGCGTGTGCTGATCCAGCTGAATGACGGCAAACGTCCGCGCGCATTCAAGGCGCCGGCCAAGCAGATCGCCGCGCGCATGCTGGCGCGCCTTCCCCTCGTCGGTGCCGAGCCCGCCAATGCCGCCGCGCTCGAGAATTCCTACAAGCGGTTTGCGCTCCGCCTGAACGCGCACCTTCAGAACCACCTCTTCATTTTCGGCGGCCGCCCGAGCGCGGCCGATTTTTCCATCGCCGGCCAGTTCCAGCAGATGCTGACCGATCCGACACCGGCTGCCTGGTTGAATGAACGTGCGCCGTTTGTGGTGGCCTGGTGCGGGTTCATGGATGATCCGAAAGCCTCGGGCCCGTTCGCGGACTTTGCGGCGCTCACGCCGACGCTGCTTCCCATCTTCGAAACCGAAGTGTCGCGAACCTACCTGCCCTGGGCTTTCGCCAATGCGGCGAGCGCGGCGCAGGACAAGAAGCGCTTCTCGGTCACGCTCGATGACGGCGCCTTCGATCAGGCCACGCAGTCCTATGCGGCGCGGGCCTTTGCGGCGGTGAAGGCGGGCCTCGCCCCACTGGCCGGTGACGCCGAGCTGACCGCTTTTCTCGATGCCGCCGGCGCGAGCGCATTTCTTCGCTGACAAAAAACCCCCGCAGCGAGGGGCTGCGGGGGCTCGTCAGTGAACGGAGAATGACGCCTTGATCAGGCCGCGTCAGAGGCCTTTTTCTTGCCGATCAGACGGGGCTGCTGGTCAGCCGTTGCGGTGTAACCGATCTCGATCTTGCGGGCTTTCTTCTCTTCCGGGATCTCGCGGATCAGGTCGATCCGCAGGACGCCGTGCTCGAGGCTCGCGCCCGTCACGAGAACGTGATCGGCGAGCTGGAAGCGGCGGATGAAGCTGCGCTGGGCAATCCCGCGGTGAAGGAAATTGCGCCCGGCGGCATCTTCGGTTTCGCCTTTCTTTCCGGCGACCGTCAGCAGGCCTTCCTTGGTTTCGATGTCGAGTTCCGCCTCGGTGAAACCGGCGACCGCGATCTCGATCGCGAAGGCGTTCTCGTCGACGCGCTCGATATTGTACGGCGGATAGCCCTGCGTGCCATCAAGGCGGGAGGCCTGGTCGATCATGCCGGCGAGGCGGTCAAAGCCGACCATCGTGCGGTAGAGGGGGGTGAGGTCAATCGTACTCATGGGATGACAGTCCTTTCTTTCAAAGCAACTGTGGGTGGGGAAAACCACCCGGATTGAAGATCGCAGAGAGTCCAAACAAACAGCCCGGTTGCCCGGCACTGGCGGCTCGCCTACGGCCACGGCCCGTTGTCGGCACCGTGACAATCGCTATGTGGGTAGCGTATGACCTGTATCAAGAGCCCCCTCAACGGAGACCTGAAGATGAGATCACTGCTGCTCGTGGCCGCCTCGGCCCTGGCGCTGGCCGCCTGTACGCCGGCCAAGACACCGGCCCCGGCTTCCGTTGAAGCGGCCACGCCCGTGGCCGAAGAAAAGCCGGCGATGACGCTGGCTGAAGCGGTGGCCTCCGACCAGCGCAGCGCCGAGGAAAAAGCCCGCGACGTGTGGCGCCATCCGGTCGAGACCCTGACCTTCTTCGGTGTCACGTCCGACATGAAGGTGGTCGAAGTCTGGCCCGGCGGCGGCTGGTACACGAACATCCTGGCGCCGTGGCTCGCGGACGGCGGCGGCACGCTGGTCGCGGCGGGCTGGGACGCCGCCTCGATCGAGGACGCCGAACGCCGCGCCCGCACCGAGGCGCGCATCGCCGAGTTCAAGGCGACCTATGCCGACCCGAAATTCGGCACCATCGAACACTCCGCCTTCTCGGCTTCCTCCGGCCCGATGACCGCCCCCGGAACCGCTGACGCCGTGCTGACCTTCCGCAACATCCACAACTGGATGTCCGGCGGCTATACCGAGAAATTCTTCGCCGATGCCTATGCCGCGCTGAAGCCGGGCGGCATCCTCGGCGTCGAGGAACACCGCCTGCCATCTGCCCAGACGCAGGACCCGACCGCGAGCAGCGGCTATGTGCACGAGGACTATGTGAAGACGCTGGCGATCGCCGCCGGCTTCGAATTCGTGGAATCGAGCGAGGTCAACGCCAACCCGGCCGACACCGCCGACCACCCCTTCGGTGTGTGGACCCTGCCCCCGAACCTCGCGACCACGGGCCGCGACGGCAAACCGGTCGAGGGCTTCGACCCCGAGAAATACAAGGCCATCGGCGAAAGCGACCGCATGACCCTGAAGTTCCGCAAGCCGGAAGCCACCCCGACGCCCTGACGTTTTCCGGACCTCCGGACCCGTCCATAAACCGTCCATACGCAAGTGTGGACGGTTTTCTCTTTTGGGTTGGGGGTTGCATCGTGGAATCGTCTCAGCGAGCCATGCCTGGCGCGTGAACTGTGATCGGGCGCAGGTGACGGCGAATGGCGGCTGTTGGCACAGAGCTCCCGGTGGACGTCCCTCTACCGGGGATCAAAAGCAAGCGAACTCTGTCCTTGTCAGTCGGGCGCCTGTTTTGCCTTCAAGGGTGGTTTGTCCAACAGGTCGTCGATGAAAACAGCAACCAGCATCGCCTGACTGCTGACTCTGGCCTTGGCGTAAATCTGACTCAGCTGTGAACGAATCGTGCCGGCAGCCGCGCCGCGCAATCGAGCGATCTCTGCGATGTCGCACCCCTTTAGAGCGAACAACGCGACCTCGCCTTCACCCTTCGTCAGCCCCCATTCGGCGAAGCGCAGCGCGATATGGTCGGCAAGTGCGCTGCGGGCGCGGCTCAGTGATTGCTCCTTCCAATGCAACTCACGAGTCAAAAGAAGGATATTGCGCGAACTGACAACAACCCCGGCGAACAGTGCCAGACCGATGACGAGTTCCATCACCAAATCTAAACTGAAACCGCGCGCGCCCCCGAGAAACTGATCTTCGAAGCCATCCACGACAAAGTAAGCCGCGGCCACGATTTGCAGCGCCATTAGCGCTACCGGCAGGGTTAGCAGCCACTGCAGAGGCCAAACTGGGCTGCGGGCGCCAGCAGAGTCAGGCATTTTCATAGGACAATCGCTTAGTGAAAGGCTTTTGAGCGCCTGCTTATAGGCGCTGCCGTGCGCCAAGAGTAGCAGCAAGGCGTTACTTTCCTGCACCAGTGAGGTGAAAGCGTGACCGAAGCGAAAAATGACGTTCTGACCAAAGTGCCCGCGATCACACTCGGGTTTTGGATTATCAAGATTTTGGCGACCACGTTTGGCGAGACCGCAGGCGACAGCGTCTCAATGTCATGGCTGGGGGAGACTACCCCTGACGCGCCAACCTCTTTTTTGCAAAGCGGCTATCTGATCGGAACCTTGATTTTTGGGGCCATTCTCGCGGCGCTGGTTTTCATTCAGATCCGCGCGCGTCGCTTCAATCCTTGGCTGTACTGGGCGACCATCATTGCTTCGACCACCGCCGGAACGACGATGGCAGATTTCGTCACTCGCTCGATCGGACTCGGCTATCCAGGCGGGTCGCTACTTTTGCTGGGGTCCGTGCTGACTTCGCTCTTTGTCTGGCGCCAGGCCTTGGGCACGGTATCCGTCAGTTCGGTTCACGAGCCGAAGGCCGAACTCTTCTACTGGCTGACGATCACTTTCTCCCAAACGCTAGGTACTGCGTTGGGGGATTGGATCGCAGACGGACCCCTCGGGTATCTTGGGTCGGCTGTGATTTTCAGCGGGCTGCTTGCGCTTATAGCGCTGGTGTACTTTCGCACCGCCATCGATCGCGCAGCGTTGTTTTGGGCGGCCTTCATTCTTACACGACCGCTGGGCGCAGTGGTGGGCGACTTCCTTGACAAGCCCCACGACCATGGCGGGCTCGAGTTGAGCCGCGTCTGGGCGACACTCGTGCTTGGTGTGGCTATCGTGGCTTTGATTATGATGTTTCGCCAAAAGGCGGCGCAGTCTGATGTACAAAAGGAGGCTTGAGATGCCTCGAACGAATGCTTCCGGATCGAGCTTGCTGTTTGCATTGAGTATTGTGACTGCATTGCCGGCATGGGCCGGGCCGCCATTTCTTACCGACGACCCTGAGCCAACGGAGACACACCGCTGGGAAATCTACGCGCCGCTCGTGGATGGCGAAGGAAACGGGGCGAATTTTGATGGTGCGGCGGGTTTCGAGATCAATTATGGCGCGGCGCCCAACGTGCAGGTCACGGTCGAACTTCCAACCATTTACGAACATGACTTAGCCGGCACGGAATGGGGAGCGGGCGATGTCGCCGTCTCGCTCAAGTACCGCTTCTATCACGACGAGGCCGACGGGTTGTCGATCGCCGTCTTCCCCGGATTGACGCTGCCCACAGCGACCAACGGCTTAGGCGCCGGCGAGGTCACAGGATTTCTCCCGGTCTGGTTCCAGAAAGATTCCGGGCCGTGGTCGATATTCGGCGGTGGCGGTTACGCCTTGAATCCGGGCGAGGGCAATCGCGACTACGTGACCGGCTCCTTCGCTGTTTCGCGCCGCTGTTATCAAAACCTGACGCTTGGTGTCGAAGCCGAGCGGCAAAGCGCCGATAAGGTTGGCGGCGGTGCAACAACCAGTCTTGGACTTGGGGCGATCTACCAGTTGAAAGCGCCATTCCGTCTGCTGGCCTCCGCTGGACCCACTTTTGAGGACGGTGGTGAGACGACCGGATTTCACGCATTTCTTGCGCTGGGTATCGATTTGTGAGGCGAGTGGTAACTTGCAACGATCGCCAAACATCTACCAAGGCGCCATCCACGAAACGGCGCGGCTTCGACCGTTTCCGGCGATTTCCTATAGTTCGAAAGCGGGTTCGTACGTTTCGTTCTCAAGTCCGCTCGGTCGGGTCTGCGACTTTTCTGTTTGAAGCCTCTGGGGCCTCGGTGTTTGCAGCGCCAATACCGCGATGACACGGTGGGAGGGGTTGGACCACTCGGGAAGGCGCGCGAGATGGGCCCTCAGACCGGCGGCGCCGGTCGAGGGTGACGACAGACGGGAGAGGGCGCGCTCGCGAAACGCTGACTGGACAGGTTGCATTTCCCCCGATACGAAGATTATTGTTTATCGATAATACTTCCTTTGGAGACCCTGACCATGATCAAGCTCTTGTCCTGGCCGCGCGTGCTCGTCGCGGCGGTGTGTCTGATGGCGCAGCCCGCGATGGCCAATCCGCAGCTGGCTTATATCGAGGGGGCGCGGGTGAACATGGAGGCGCAGGCGCCGTTCATCCAACGCGGCAAGGGCCTGCCGCATGATCACGAGATCACCGTGTACCTGCCGGCGGGCTATGCCAGCGAACCGGCGCGGACCTATCCGGTGCTGTGGGTGCTGGATGCGCCAATGATGCTGCGCACGGTGGTGGGCATCCAGGACACGCTGGTGATCGGCAACATGGCGCCGGAGATGATCATCATCGGCGTTGGCAGCCGGAGCGAGGACGGGCTGGCGGGGGTTGGCCGGCGGGTGATGGATTTCTCTCCTCCGGGGGCGGACTATTTTCCGCGCGGCCTGCGCGGCGAGGCGTGGGAAGAACTGGCCCCCCTGCCCGAGTTTCCGCACCTTGCGGATGCGTTCCTCGGCTTCCTGGTGGATGAGCTTCGGCCCGAGCTGGCGGCGCGCTACCGGTTTTCGGGCGACCATGCGCTGTTCGGCCATTCGGCGGGCGGGATGTTTGCGGCGCACAGCCTGTTTGCGCGGCCGGGCGCCTTCGACAAGATGATCATCGGCAGCCCTTACCTCGAAGGCGTGCGCGGCGCGGCCTTCAAGGCGGAGGAGGCCTATGCCAAACACAACAAGGACCTGGACACGGACCTGTTCATCGGCGTGGGCGCCGATGAGACGGACGAGTATTTCCTGGCGGCCTCCGGCATCGTGAGCGGGGCGGCGGCCTTCTCCGAGACGCTGAGGCTGCGCCGCTATCCCTCGATGGCGCTCAGCACACGGATCTATTCGGACGAAGACCACTATACCGTGGTGCCGCGCGTGATCAGTGACGGGATCCGGACCCTGTGGGCCGAGGACATCAAGGACATGCCGTCTTCCTGGCCGCAGGCGCCGGAATAGCGAGGGCGGCTGGCCGATAGGCGCCGGAAGGACGACGGCATCGGAGCGGGCTTGACGACATACCGACTGGTTGGTATGTTCGCGTCACAGTTTTTGAGGACAGTGCCTGTGACGACGCCTGCGATGACGTTCATCAATCTGCCGGTGACCGACGTGAAGGCGTCGACGGCGTTCTATGAGGCGCTGGGGTTCACCCTCAATCCTCAGTTCTCGGACGAGTCCGGCAGCTGCCTCGTGATCAACGAGACGACCTTTGCGATGGTGCTGTCGCACGAGAAGTTCCGCGGTTTCAGTGACGCGCCGGTTCCGGATGCGAAGACGAGTACGGGGCTGATGGTGGCGCTGTCCTTTGAGGACCGCGCGGCAGTGGACCGGTTCTCGGCGGCGGCGCTGGCGCATGGCGGGGGCGAGCCGCGCCCGGTGGCCGATCTCGGCTTCATGTACCAGCGCACCATCAGCGATCCCGACGGGCACCGCTGGGAGCCGTTCTTCATGGACATGACGCAGGCACCAAAGGGCTGAGTGTGAAACCGGACACCCGCAGCGCGCTGATGGAGGCCGCGTTCGGCCTGGTGCGGCGGCAGGGGCTGGCGGCGACGAGCGTGGACCAGATCTGCGCGGCGGCGTGCGTGTCGAAGGGCGCGTTCTTCCACCACTTCAAGAGCAAGGACGAGCTGGCGGCCGCGACGGCATATCACTGGTCGGCGGTGACGGAGCCGTTCTTTGAGGCAGCGCCTTACCACACGCCGGACGATCCGCTGGAGCGGGTGCTCGGATACATCGACCTGCGGCGAGAAATGATGGCGGGCGAGATTGCCGAATTCACCTGCGTGGCGGGCACGATGGTGCAAGAGGCCTGGGCGACCAGCCCGGCGGTGCGATGTGCGGCGTGGGACAGCATGAGCCGGCATGCCGATGCGCTGGTGGCGGATATCGAGGCGGCGAAGGCCGCGCGCGGTGTTGAGCTCGATGCGCGGGGCCTCGCGTTGCACATGGTGGCGGTGGTGCAAGGCGCGTTCATCCTGGCGAAGGCGAGCGGTGACCCGGGCATTGGCGCCGAGAGCGCGGCGCACCTGCGCCGGTATGTGGAGCAGCTGTTTGCCCCTGCCCCCGATTTGAGATCTGCCAAGCCAGGAGACTGACATGACCGGCACCGTTCGCCTGCAGCGCGTTCTCACGACCAGCCCCGGGAAGGTGTACCGCGCCTTTCTTGAGCCCGACGCGATCGCCAGCTGGCTACCGCCCAACGGCTTCGTTTGCACCGTGCACGAACTGGACGCGCGGGTGGGCGGGCGGCACCGGATGTCGTTCCGCAACTTCACGACGGGCGGAAGCCATGCGTTCGGCGGCACGTATCTGGAACTGATTCCTGGTGAGCGGCTGGTGTACAACAACACCTTCGAAGACGCGGGCATGCCGGGCGAGATCACCGTCACCGTAGCGCTGAAGGCGGTATCGGTGGGCACGGAGATGACGGTTGAGCAGGCAGGGATTCCGGACATGATCCCGCTCGAGACCTGCTATCTCGGCTGGCAGGAGAGTCTGGAGAAACTCGCCCGGCTGGTTCAACCCGAGATCAAAACTTGAAAGGAGCGGGAGATGCCAAACGTTCCAACCATTACGGCATTTGCCAACTCTCCGGATGGTGGCCGCGGAATGGCGCGCGACATGCGCGTGCGCTGGGCGCTGGAGGAGACTGGCCGTCCTTACGCGGTCAGGCTGGTTTCGTTCGAGGAATTGAAAGCCCCTGAGCATAAAGCGCTGCATCCATTCGGGCAGATACCAACGTATGAGGAGGGTGGCCTTGTGCTATTTGAATCCGGTGCAATTGTGGCCCACATCGCCGCGTCCGGCCCCGGACTACTTCCGCCAGATGCGCCGGGTCGGGCGCGGGCGCTTTCCTTCTTGTTCGCAGCGCTGAATACAGTGGAGCTGCCGATCGTCGAGCGCGAACAGGCGGGGTTCTCGGAACGAGACGATAGTTGGTATGCGGAGCGATTACCGTTGCTTGATCGGCGCATACGCAACCGCCTGGATGATCTTTCGGCGCGACTTGGCACGAGCGACTGGCTGGACGGTGCGTTCAGTGCGGGTGACCTGATGATGGTGTCGGTGCTGCAACGACTTCCGGCCAATGTCGGCATCCTGGAGGACTATCCGACCCTCGTGTCCTACGTTGCGCGGGGCAAAGCCCGTCCTGCGTACCAGCGCGCCTTTGCTGCCCAGTTCGCCGTGTTCCTGCAATCACAATCAACCTGAAACGAGTTCGCCATGACTGCCCCTGCCCCCGCAAGATACGCGTTGACGCTGGACCGGATTCTCGATGCGCCGGTCGCGAATGTCTGGCGCTGCTGGACCGAGCCGAAGCTGCTGGAGGAATGGTTCTGCCCGAAGCCCTGGCGGGCAACGGAGGTGGTGATGGACCTGCGGCCAGGAGGGGAGATGACCTCAATCTTCCGGGGGCCGGACGGGGAATCCTTTCCGAATGCCGGCGTGTATCTCGAGATCGAACCGATGCGGAAGATCGTCTCGACCGATGCGTTCCGGGCGGGGTGGGCGCCGTCCGAGCGGGCCTACATGGTGACTGAGACTCTGCTCTCCGAATCCGGGCAAGGCCGCACGCACATGATCTGGCGCGCGCTCCACTGGAGCGAGGAGGCGATGAAGGAACACGAGGCCATGGGTTTCCATGACGGCTGGGGCGCGGCGGCCGCGCAGCTTGAGGCGCTGGCCAAGACGCTGTAACGCGCGGGGTATGCGACACCTGTTTGCGACGACAATTGAAGAACTTTCGGTGGCCGAGGAGTCCCTCCGCGCGGCGCTCGAACAATGTGCCTGGGTCCTGTCCGACGAGGATGCGGCGGGCAATGACTGGTGCGAGCGCGAGGGATATCCGGGCTATACGTCCTATGCCTCGCTGGACGACCTGCCCGAGCGGTTTCCGGAATTTGCCGAACTCAAGACCCATCTCGATACGGCGGCGGCGAATTTTGCGGCGGCGCTGCACTGGGACATAGACGGCCTGGCGCTGGAGCTGGACGCGATCTGGGTGAACGTGCTTGGCGAAGGCGGGCACCATTCCGGACATATCCATCCGGGCTCTGTCATTTCAGGCACCTATTATGTGTGCGTGCCGGAGGGGGCCGGGCGGATCAAGTTCGAGGACCCGCGCCTTGGCCTGATGATGGCGGCGCCGCAACTGCTGGACGACGCGCCCGAGGCGGCCCGGCGGTTTGTCTATGTGACGCCGACGCAGGGCACGTGCCTCATGTGGGAGAGCTGGCTGCGGCACGAGGTGGTGGCGGGCACCAGCGAAGAGGCGCGGATTTCGGTGAGTTTCAATTACGCGCTGCGTCGGCGTTAACCCTCTCGGGAAGCGCGCACCCTTGACGCCCGCGCGGCGGCGCTGCATCGGGGCGGGGTAAAATCCCCTGCCCGCCAAAGGATACGCGCGATGGACCTTTCCAAGATCAAGACCGGCCACAATCCGCCGGACGACATCAACGTGCTGGTCGAGGTGCCGTTGGGCGGGGACGCGATCAAGTACGAGATCGACAAGGAATCCGGCGCGATGTTCGTGGACCGGTTCCTGTACACCGAAATGCGCTATCCCTGTAATTACGGGTTCGTGCCGCACACGATGAGCCTCGACGGCGATCCGATCGATGTGATGGTTGTGGGCAACCGCCCGCTGGTGCCAGGCTGCGTGCTGCGCGTGCGCCCCGTCGGCGTGCTGATGATGACCGATGACAAGGGCCAGGACGAGAAGGTGCTGGCCGTGCCGCACCCGAAGACCACGGCTTACTATGACAAGATCGCCACTTATCACGACCTGCCGCAGATCCTGATCGACAAGATCCAGCACTTCTTCGAGCACTACAAAGACCTCGAAACCGGCAAGTGGACGAAGGTCGATGGCTGGTACGGCGTCGACAAGGCGCGCGAGTTGATCCGCACCGCGGTCGAGCGCGGCGAGAAGGGTTAAGGCGCGACGATCTCGAACCGGCGGGAGGCGGGATTCCGCCAGTGCAGCTCGCCGTGCTTGATGGCGAACCAGGCGCCGTGAAGCTCCAGCTTGCCTGCCGCAACGGCTTCGGCGACCCAGGGAAAGCTCATCAGGTTTTCGAGGGACGTCTCGATGCCTTCGAGTTCGAGGGCGAATTGCGGGTTGAGCGAGCCGCTGTCCATGACGCGGGCGCGGGCATCATCCAGCAGCTTGACCCAGGGGGCCACGAACTCGCCGATCAGCGGGCTTTTGGATTGGGTCAGCGAGGCGGTGATGCCGCCGCAGCCACCATGGCCCATCACGACGATGTGGCGGACCTTAAGCACATTCACCGCAAATTCGAGCGCGGCGGAGACGCCGTGCAGGCCGCCATCCGGCTTGTAGGGCGGCACGAGGTTGGCGACGTTGCGCACGACGAACATCTGGCCGGGCGCGGCGTTGAAGATGTCCGACGGCTCGGCGCGGCTGTCGGCGCACGCGATCAGCATCACGTCGGGGTCCTGCCCTTCGCCGAGTTCGCGGTAGAGCTGGGCCTGCTCAGCGTAGACGCCGGCCCGGAACCGCCTGTAGCCGGCGATCAGATCGTCCACCGTCTTCATCTTAGCTCCTGCAGCAATTGTTCAGGCGGGATACGCAATTCTGACCGTGCCGCAAGCAATTTCGAAACCAATGCCAGTTAGAACGGAACGGTCAGTATCGCGGCAGCGCCGATTCCGGTTATAGCTGCACCGCGCAAGGAGTTTGATCATGGACACGACCACCGACCCGCAAAGTTCCCCTTCCCTGCCGGCGCCGACCGCGGCCAAATCGCGCAAGGGACCGACGCGGAGCGAAGTGTCGAAGTCGGCGATCCTGGAAGCGGCGCGCGAGGAAATGGCCGAGAACGGCTGGCGGGGCTTCAGCGTCGATTCCGTCGCCAAGCGGGCCAGCGCCTCGAAACAGACGATCTATCGCTGGTGGCCGTCGATCGGCGCGATGTGCGTGGACGCGGCGCTTGCGCTGATCCCGGATGCGCCGGAAGGCGGGCGCGACCCGCAGGAGCGCATCACCGCGCTGATCATTCCGCTGGAAGCCGCCGCGCGGACCGGCCAGGGCCATGCCGTGCTGCGCGTTGCGCTGCTCGCGGCTGCCGATGACAAGGAAGCCGGTGAAGCCTGGCGCGCTTGGGTGGGCAAGGATATCCGCCAGCCGCTGCGCATGATCCTTGCCGAACTGGCCGCCAAACGCGTGATCCGCCGCGATTTCGAACTGGATGACGTGATCGAGCAACTGCTGGGCCCGATCTTCCACCGGCTGACGATCATGCGCGCGCCGGTGAAGGAAGGCTTCTGCGCCGACCAGTCGGCCGCGTTCCTGCGCACTTACGGCGCGTTCTAGGCAACGGTTGGCGGAACTCGCCAAGAATTCGAACACGATCATTTGACGCGCCACACTCGACCGGCGGAGCCGGTCTGAGTGCCCATCGCCCAAGCTGAACCCAACGCACCACACGTCCGGATTGTGATCCGGGACGGGTCAGGAGATGGGCCCTCAGATGCGCTGCGCGCATCGAGGGTGACGCTCACCTTACGTGCTGTTGATCAGGTCGTCCGGCGCCAGACTTTCAGCGGATCGAAGAGGCCGGTTTCGGCGGCTTTCTGGAGCTGGGCCATCTGGTCGAAGACCGGGTTCGACTGCGGCTTGGCGGACGTGGCGCGGTAGAGCGCTTCATCGAGACGGCAGATCTGTTCATAGAGCGCCTCGGCGCGGCCGACCAGTTCGAGGAAGCGCGGCGGCAGGCCGCGGTCCTTCTGGGCGGCGGGATCCAGTGGCGGCTCGTCCCGGCGGATGCGGTACTTGCGGGAATTGGCGTCCTCGCGGCGCATTTCGCCGTCGCGCACCGCCTTTTGCATCACCAGCCAGGACGCGGCCTGCATCAGGCGCGTCGTCAGCTCCATGCTCCAGGCGGAATAGGTGAGGCTTGCGTCGCGCGGGAGGGTCTTGGCCTGGTCGCGGCCGGGACCATCCAGATAGGCAGCGGTTTCCTCGACCAGCGCCATGCCGCGGGTGAACATCGTGTCGAACAGCTTGCCGCCCGTGAAGGACTCAAGCGGGCCCGAAGGGTCAACCGGTTCACGCTCTGCCATAAGACCCACTCTGCTTTCTGCGTCCGAACCGCAAACCTTAAAGACCAGCCCTTTCGCGAGGCTTAACTCCCGCCACCAAAGAGTGAGTCTGCGGCCCGCTTCTGCGCGATCTTGCGCGCGATCTCCGCTTCGCAGGCGGCGATTTCGGATTTCAGCCAGGTGATGTGGTGTTCAAGCTCGGCGACCGACATCTGGTCCAGCGCCTGGGGGCGCTTGATGCGGATCGGTTCTTCATCCTGGATCGCCATGTGCGTCTCCTCTTTCGGAGGTTTCAGAAAAGCAGAAAGACCGGCTAGAAGCGACTCCGAATCCCGCGTGCCCAACCCCTGACGGAGGCGAACCCATGACCGCCACGATGACAGCCGCCTTTGCCCCTGCCGGCCAGCCGCTGGTGCTGACCGAGATGCCGCGCACCGAGCCCGCGCCCGGCGAGGTGCAGATTGAAGTGGCGGCGGCGGGCCTGAACCGCGCTGACCTCGCGCAAAAGGCGGGCGCCTATCCGCCGCCGCCGGGGGCCTCCCCGATCCTCGGCCTTGAAGTGTCCGGCGTTGTTTCGGCCGTCGGGACCGGCGCGACGCGGTTCAAGGTGGGTGACCGGGTGGCAGCGCTGCTGGCGGGCGGAGGCTATGCGAGCCATGTGTGCGCCGATGAAGGCTCCGTCCTGCCGGTGTCGGACGGTTTCGACCTGACGCTGGCCTGCTGTTTCCCGGAAGCCTTGTTCACGGTGTGGGCGAACGTGTTCGACCGCGCCGGCCTGAAGCCCGGCGAGACGTTTCTCTGCCACGGCGCGACCAGCGGCATCGGCGTGATGGCGCTGCAGATGGCGAAGGTGTGGGGCGCGCCGAAGATTTTCGGAACGGCGGGATCGGACGAGAAGTGCGCGCTTGCCCGCGAGCTTGGCGCGACGCGGGCCATCAATTACCGCACAGAAGCGTTCGACGAGGTGGTGAAAGCCGAAGGCGGGGCGGATGTGACGCTCGACATGGTAGGCGGCGACTACATCCAGAAGAACATCACCGCGGCGAAACTCGACGGGCGGATCATCAACATCGCCTATCAGAATGGCTTTGCGGCGAACGTGAACTTCGGGCCGGTGCTGATGAAGCGCCTGTCGCTTATGGCAACGACGCTGCGCGCGCGCCCGGTGCCGGAGAAGCGGCGTATCCGGGACGCGGTGGAGCGGGATTTCTGGCCGCATGTGATCTCGGGGCGCATCCGTCCGGTGCTGGACGGGACGTTTCCGCTGGCGGAGGCGGAAGCGGCGCTTGCCCGGATGGCGGAAGGCGGGCATTCGGGGAAAATCCTGCTGCGGCCCTGAGGGGGGCGCAGGTCTGGACAGGGCTGGCCAAGGGGACATAGCGGACCATGCGAACGAGAACACTGATGGGCGCGCTGCTGGCGCTGGGCCTGCTGGCCGCCTGCACACAGGCCGCGCCGGCGAGCGAACCGGCCATTGCCGAAGCGGTTGCCCCAGAGCCTGAGGCTGAAGCGCCGGAAGAATCCTTCGAGGAAGAAGAGGGTGAAGCTGACCTCGGACAGCCTTGGAACGAGCAAGGGATGTATTGCTGCCACTACGAGGTGATGCCCTATCCGCCGCCACTCGGCATCAACGGTGAGACGACAACTTTCGAGTATGGTTCAAGACACGGCCAGTCGTTCACCGGCGCGGTTACCTTTTCTTTGTTGCCCATGCCCGACGGCTGGGATTCGGCGACCCATCCCATCCGCATGCAAGGCGAAAATGGGCTGTCCGTCGACTTGCGGATTGTCGACGATGGCGGTGTGGATGCGATCGGCAAGATCGACTGGTCACAGATCCTGGGGCGGCCCATCGGCATGGCGGCTTATCTGGCCGGGGCGGCCGAGGACGCGGGGACGCTGGTTTTCGTCTTCAAGGTGATCGAGGCCAACAGGAAGCTTCTCGAATACAACGACGATCCTGCGTGCCAGACGCCGGGATACATCGCGCTGACCGCGCAATGGGGAGGCCCCGACGAGGATTACCTCACATTGGCGCTGTTCCGTGATGGCCCCTGGCCACCGGCTGACAGCTCCTCAATGTGCGCGGTCTACAATTATGACGTGGGCGTCGTTTCCCCCATAGAATAGCGGGCCCTTTCCAGAGGGCGGCTTCTGGCGTATAGCGCGCGTCAAGGTTCCCAGTTGCCCTGGATCCCGACCGCCCGGCACCCCCAGTGCCGGGCGGCTGCATTTCAGGCGCCATCCAAATTTGAGGAGATTTCCATGTCCGACGTTCTGATGCCCCGCGCCACTGCCGTCTGGCTGCTCGACAACACGACGCTGACCTTCGCCCAGATCGCGAAATTCTGCGGGCTTCACCATCTCGAGGTGAAGGGCATCGCCGACGGCGACGTCGCCGAGAACATGCGCGGCGTGGACCCGATTGCCGGCGGCATCCTCTCACGCGAGGAAATCGCCCGCGGCGAGGAAGACGGCGCTTACGAGCTGAAAGTCGAGCAGTCGCGCATCGACCATATCCCGCAGCCGAAACGCAAGGGCAGCCGCTATACGCCGGTGATCCGCCGCGCCGACAAGCCGGACGCGGTCGCGTGGTTCATCCGCAACCACCCGGAAGTCTCCGATGCGCAGGTGATCAAGCTGATCGGCACGACCAAGGCGACGATCAACAACGTGCGCGACAAGTCCCACTGGAACGCGACCAACATCAAGCCGGTGGATCCGGTGACGCTGGGCCTGTGCAGCCAGATCGAGCTCGACGAAGTGATCGCGAAGGCCGCCGACAAGCGCCGCAAGATGGACGCCGAAAAGGCCGCCCGCTCCGAAGGCCCGGGTCTTGCACCTGCGCAGGACACGCCCGCGCCGTTCGTTCCGGAGCCGGCCGAGGCTTACAAGAAGAACATCTCCGCCGACGACGTGTTCCGCGACTTCGAGTGATCATGCAGGTGGGTGGTCAGTCCGCCCGCCTGAGGAACACATAGAAGGCCCCTGCCCCGCCATGCCGGGGATGGGATTCGGCGTAACCTGATACGAGGCGCCGGGCCGGGGGCGATTCCAGCCAGAGCAGGAAGTTGCGGCGCAGGACGCCCTGCCCTTCCTTGCCCTTGCCGGTGATGACGAGCACGCAGCGCACACCGTCCGCCTGCTGATTTTCGAGGAATGCGGGAAGCGCGCGCGCCGCGCTGGCCTGGGTGTGGCCGTGCAGATCGAACGTGGCGGCGATGGTGAGCTTGCCGCGCCGGACCTTCTTCTCACCGCTCCGTTCGGCCGGCGCGCCGGGCGCTTTGGGCGCTGGCGGTTGTTTGGGGCGGGCAGCGGGGGCTGGCGCCGGCGGGTCGAGGTCCTGACCGCCTGCGCCGAGCGCTTCGGAAAACGCGTCAAGATCGGCCGTACGCGGACCAATCGGCTTGACCGTCGCCGCGACCCGCGCCCAGGCGAGGGCTTCTTCCGGCGACAGGCTGCGGCGTTTCATCAGCCGGGCTGGTCCGAAGTTGGCAAGGCGGCGACGAGGCCGGCGGCAAACATCCGGGCCGCCACCGCGCGCGGCAGCAACACCCAGAGCCGTCCCGGCGCATTCATCGTGCCGGCGCGGTTGCCCGCCTCGACACCCGTGCCGAAATAGATGTCGCCCCGGACCGGGCCCTTGATGGCGCCGCCGGTATCCTGCGCGATCAGCAGGCCGGACCAATCGCCGCCGAGGCTTGGCGCGCTGGTCTGCACGAACATCGGCACGCCGAGCGCATGGAACGCCGGGTCCACCGCCATCGAGCCCATCGCGGTGAGCGGGGTGTTGTGCGCCCCAACCGGGCCGAGGGCGGGGTCGCCTTCCGGAAGGGACTGGAAGAACACGAAGCGTGGATTGATGTTCATGGCCTCGCGCACTTCGGCGGCGCTGGCGCGGTCCATCCAGGCGCGGATGCCCTGCATGGACGCTTCGCCGCGCGTGATCCGGCCGGTTTCGATGAGCCAGTTGACTACGGACTTGAAGGGCTGACCGTTATGGGCCGCGTAGCCCGCACGAAGGGTTTTGCCATCCGGGAAGGTGAGACGGCCCGATCCCTGGACCTGCAGGAAGAAGACATCCGACGGATGGGCGTAGGCAATCGCAGGCCCGCCGCGCGCGGTGATGTCGGCGCGGGGCGGATACGGACGGGTCGAGCCATCGGCGAGGCGCTGCAGCGGAGAATCGCCATTCTCGACAAAGTCCGGCGGCACCGCAAAGACAGGCTCGGTGAACGGCGCTTCGGGCGAACGGCGCGCTTCGTACATCGGCTCGAAATAGCCGGTGAACTTCTGCTTGCCGTCCTTGTCGATGATCTCGATGGGCACGAATTGGGTTTCGAAGATCGCGCGGGCGGCGGCCTCGTCCGGGGCGGCGATCAAGGCCGCGCAGCCAGGTTCCCAGTCCCCGGCCGATCCGGCCCAGGGCACGCTGAGGGACAAGGGCGCATCCCAAGCGCGGCGGGTGAAGCGGTCGCAGGTGCGCCGGAAGGCTTCAACGGGCGCGGTGAGCGCGGCGGCATTCCAACCCGGCAGTTCGGCATAGGTGGCCGGACCTGCTGCAGGCGCCGGGCCGGGCGTGGGGGCAGACGGCGTTGAGGGCACGGTGGGCGCCACGGGCGGCGGGGCGGTTGGCCCGGCCGGCGTCGGCGCCGACTGGCAACCGGCAAGAATGAAGAGCGCGAGAAGACCGTATCGTGAGACGTGCATCACGGGTTTATGCCGCGAAAGCCGTTCGCGTGTCACGCTTACAATGTGCTTATCGTGCGCCTCGCAGGCGAAGCCGGGTCAGCCCGCGACTTCGACGTCGTCCAGCAGCCAGTTCGGATCGCTCGCCGTGACGATGCGCTTGAAGGTCCAGATCTCGCGGGCGGTGCGGGTGGTTTCGCCATCGCCAAGCTCGGCATCGTAACGCACGGATACTCGGGCGAGATTGCCTTCGAGTTCGGCGCGGTCGATCTCGGCGCGCTTGATGCGGAGGAGCTCGAACGGGCGCTCGCCCGAGGCGTCGCGGGCGCTGATGGCGGCGTCCCAGGCCTGGTACACGTCATCATCCAGCAGCGGGCGAAGCGCGGCGCGGTCACCGCGGGCATAGGCACCGACGATCAGGGTGTAGGCCGCCTTGGCGCCGCGGAGGAAGTCCTCGGCGGTGAAGGACTGGTCGGCGTTGTAGATCTCTTCGAGACCGCCGGCTGCGGGGCCAGTGAAGGACGGGCGCTCCGGCTCAGCCCGGCGGGGTTGGGGCGCGGCGGCTTCGGGCGTGCTTTTGCGCTGCTGCTCCGGCGCCGGTGACGGACGCTGCATCGGACGCTCATCGCCGCCCTTGCCGAGCGCCACATAAAGCCGCCACAGCACGAAGAGTGCCACGGCTGCCAGGATGAGGACTTCGATCACGGGGTTCGACATTTTGAGCGTGGGTTCCTTAATCAATCCAAAGGTGTTCAGCGTAGATAGTGCAGGCAAGACGTCCCTGCCAGCCTTTGCGTTGCGCGGCCAAGGGGCGCATGATAGCGGGCGCCAAGGGGGCCCTGCCCGCCCGGCCCTTGAAAGTAGAGGATTGATCATGACAGATACCAGCGCGCCCGCAAACCCCGGCCCTGAGGGCGCGGCGCCTCCCCCGGCCTCCTTGAGGGTGCTTGGGCAGTATGTGAAGGATCTTTCATTCGAGAATCCGGGCCATGCCCCGGTCCAGACGCAGCCGAACATCGATCTGGGCATCGATGTGGGCGCCGCCCCGCACGCCGACGGCAACGGGATGTTCGAAGTGTCGCTGAAACTCTCGGCGCGGGCGGTTGCGGGCGAGACGACGCTGTTCATTACCGAGCTGGATTATGCGGGCCTCTTCCAGTTGCAGAACGTGACCGAGAAGCAGATCGAGCCGATGCTGCTGATCGAGTGCCCGCGTCTGCTGTTTCCCTTCGCACGGCGCATCATTGCCGAGATCACCCGCGAAGGCGGCTTCCCGCCCCTGCTGATCGACCCGGTCGATTTCGTGCAGCTCTACCAGTCGCAATACCGCAAGGCGGCCGAGCGGGCCGCCGGCGCTGAAGCGGGCAGCTAGTTCACCAGCTTCCAGAGCGCGCCATCGCCGAGCTTCTCGATGAAGGCGGCGTGCGCCGCCAGTTCCTCGAATGTGACCGGCCGGGCAATCGGTTTCGGGCGCTGCAAAGCCGGCGGGCGGGCGTCACTGCCTTCCGCGCCGCTGTCGCCCTCGAAGCTGAAGGCGCGGGCGCGGCCGCCGCGCAGTTCGAGATAGACGCTGGCGAGCAGCTGGCTATCGAGCAACGCGCCGTGGAAGGTGCGGCTTTCCAGCGAGATGTCGAACCGTTTGCAGAGCGCATCGAGGCTGGCGGGCGCGCCGGGGAAACGCTTGCGGGCCATCGCCACGGTGTCGATCCAGCGCTCTTCCGGGATCGGCGGACGGCCGCACCGGTCGAGCTCCGCATTCAGGAAGCCCCGGTCGAACGACGCATTGTGGGCGACGAGCGTCGCATCGCCGAGGAAGCTGAGGAAGGCGTCCACAATGTCCGGATGCTCGAAGGGCGGCTCATCTTTCAGGTCTGCGTCGGTTATGCCGGTGATGCGGATGGTGGCTTCGGAGACGGGCTTTCCCGGATTGATCCGGCGGCGGAAGGTGCGCCCGGTCGGGATATAGTTGATGAGTTCGACCGCGCCGATCTCGATGATGCGCTCGCCCTGCGAGGGGTCGAGACCGGTCGTCTCGGTATCGAAGGCAATCTCGCGAATCCGGGTGGTCATGAGGTCGCTCCTTCGGCGAGGCGGTGCATGAGGGCGATTATGCTTCGAACCTGGTCGCGGGCAAAGTCAAAGCCATGCGCGGTGGAGAGTATAAAGTCGGCGCGGGCGCGCTTTTCGGCGTCCGGCAACTGGCGGGCGAGGATGGCCTCGAAAGCCTCGGGCGTCATGCCGGGCCGAGCGAGGACGCGGGCGCGCTGAACGGCCGGCGGCGCGGACACCACCATCGTGAAATCGCAATGGGCGTCACCGCCCGTTTCAAACAGCAGGGGTATGTCCAGTACGCAGAAGCGGGCGCCGTCCGCGTGCGAGCGCTGGCGGAACTCGACCTGCGCCGCGCCGGCGAGCGGGTGGACGATGCGCTCAAGCCGCTTCATCGCCTCGGGATTGTCGAGCACGTGGGTGCGCAAGACCGTCCGGTCGACGGCGCCATTTGAGGTCACGCCCGGAAAGGCGGCTTCGATCGGTCCCACGGCCGCGCCGCCCTCGGCATAGAGCGCATGAACTGCGGCGTCGGCGTCGTACACCACGACGCCGTCCTCCCGGAACAGGGTGGCGGTTGCCGATTTACCCATGCCGATTGAACCCGTCAGTCCAAGGACAATCATTGGACGGCCTCCAGCAACGAGCGGGCGCGCGCATGGGCCGCGGCGAGATCGGGCCGGGTTCCGAACCAGAGTTCAAAACTGAATGAGGCCTGCGCGACGAGCATGCCGAGGCCATCGAGCGCGCGCCAGCCCTGACGGCGGGCTTCGGTGAGCGCGGCGGCGGCGCCCTTGCCATAACTGATATCGTAGAAGATGCCGCCGGCCGACTGGGGCAGCTCGAACGCGCCGCCGCTATGGCCGAGGCTGAGCGTGTTGATGACGACGCTGGCTTTCGCCGCTTCGCGCAGGCCTGTCTCGAGGGGGAGAATGCGCGCCGAGGGCGCAAGGTCGAGCGCCAGCGCTTCGGCGCGCGCGATCGTCCGGTTACAGATGGTCAGCCGGGCACCGCGCCGCGCAAGCACGTCGGCCACCGCACGGGCGGATCCCCCTGCCCCAAACAGGAAAACCTCGCGGCCGTCGACCGCGATATCGCCAAAGTCCAGCGTCAGCGCGAAGCCCGGCGCATCCGTGTTCTCGGCACGCCAACCGCCGCCCGGTGCCGGCACGAGTGTATTGGCCGCACCGATGCGGCGGGCGGTGTCACCTGCGCTGACGGCGAGGCGAAGCGCTTCTTCTTTATGCGGCAAGGTGACGTTGAGGCCCGCCGCCTTGTGCCCGGACAAGGAGGCGAGCGCGGTTGCAAGCTCGCCGGTCTTGACTTCAAGCGCGGCATAAACGGCGTCGATCCCGTTCTGGCGAAGCCAATAGTTATGGATGTAAGGCGACAGGGAGTGCGCTACGGGATCCCCGATGACGCCGAGCAGACCGGTCATTGCGGCAACACCTTCCGGACACGGAGATAATCCAGCAGCGGAAGCAGCGGCAGGCCGAGGATCGAGAAGTAATCGCCTTCGATGCTGGAGAAAAGCTGCGCGCCGACTCCCTCCAACTGGTAAGCGCCAACAGTGGACAGGAGGCTATCGCCGCACTGCTCCATGTAGGCCTCGATGAATTCAGGTGTCAGAGGCCGCATCGTCAGGCGCGGGCGCGCGAGATGCCGCCAGACGGGGCGACCGTCCTCACACACGACGATCGCGGTTTCGAGCGTATGGCTCTTGCCGGAGAGCCGGGTGAGATGACTGCGGGCCTCGGCCAGGTCTGCCGGTTTGTCGAAGGCCTCGTTGCCGAGCGCCAGCATCTGGTCGCCGCCGATGACGAGGCCGCCGCGCGCCGAGGACACACGCACGGCTTTCAGCTCCGCGAGCTGCATGGCCTGGTCGCGAACCGGGACGCCTTCGGCCCGCAGACTTGTGCGGTACGAAGCTTCATCGACATTCGGCGCCACGCTATCGGCGGCCACGCCGGCCGCGGCGAGGAGTGCGCGCCGACTGGCGCTGCCCGAAGCGAGCGTGACAGCAAGGCTCACGTCTGGCCCCGGCGTTCAGAGAGAAGGTTGAGGATGGCGGCGGCGGTCTCTTCGACCGAGCGGCGGGAGACATCGATGGTTTTCCACTTGTTGCGCTGGAACAGGCGGTTCGCCTGCGTGATCTCTTCGCGCACCGCTTCTTCGTCGGCATAGTCGCCGGCATCGTCCTGGTTCAGCGACATCAGCCGCTGTCGCCGGATCTGCACGAGGCGCTCGGCTGAAATCTTGAGGCCCACGACAAGCGGGCCCTTGTCGCCGAGGCGTTCCAGAAAGTCGGGCAGCGGGGCGCCGGGGACCAGCGGAATATTGCCCGCGCGCACCTTGCGGTTGGCGAGATAGACGCAGGTGGGTGTCTTCGACGTGCGGCTGACGCCGAGCAGGATGACATCGGCGCCGACCAGGCTTTCCATGTTCTGCCCATCATCATGCGCGAGCGTAAAGTTGATCGCTTCCATCCGCTCGAAATAATCCTCGTCCATCGCGTGCTGGCCAGCGACACGGTTGTTGGCGGCGACGCCCAGATGGCGGCTGAGCATGGCGATCGAGGGATCGAGAACCGGTAGTGTCGGGATGCTCCGCTCACGGCAGAAGGCTTCCAGCCGGCCGCGCAGCGCCGCGTCGGAGATCGTATACCAGACGACGCCGGGCGCCGCCTCGATCTCGCGGGTGACGCGCTCAAGCTGGCGTTCGGAGCGGACGAGGTAGTAATTGTGCTCGAGCGGCTGGACATTCTCGAACTGGGCGCAGGCTGCCCGCTGGACGGCGTTCAGCGTTTCGCCCGTCGAGTCGGAGACGAGGTGCACATTGAAGTAGATGGCGGGCCGGACCGGGCGTGTCATGGAGCTTCTCTTGCCGGGGGTTCGGGCTTTGCACAAGGGTTGTGACTCGCCTGTGAATTGCGGCCCGCTCCACAAGGAGTCACACGGTTTCCACAGGGATACGAATTCGACTCCTGGCTGATCCCTGCTTGTTCCGCGGTGTGACTCGGCGGCGCCGTTAACCTCGCGTTAACCATTGATCGAAGTGAGGAATCCTCCAGCGCGTCCGAATGCCCCAAGCTGTGACTCGGTTGTGGATTTTGGTGGACAAGCCCGGATAAACCGGGCTCTCCAAGAATCCAGCAGCATCATAAGTATAAGCGCCCTCACGGGCTCATTTGAATGGGATTGAAAGGGGTAGAGCGATGGCCGGCGCCAGCGGGAAGAAATTCTTGGACGTGCTTGCAGGACAGGCAGTCTCCCCTCCCCCGGTCTGGATGATGCGCCAGGCGGGCCGCCATCTTCCGGAATATCTGGAAACACGGTCGCAGGCGCGGGACTTTCTCGACTTCTGCTACACACCGTCCCTCGCTTCCGAAGCTACGCTCCAGCCGGTGCGCCGCTATGGCATGGACGCTGCCATCCTGTTCGCGGACATCCTGCTGATCCTCGATGCGATGGGTCTCGATGTCGCTTTCGAAAAGGGTGAAGGCCCGCTGGTGGAGGTGATCCACAAGGCTTCCGATCTCGCCCGGGTTCAGCCCCAAGCTGCCGCGGACAAGCTTTCCCCCGTGTATGAGACCGTGTCGCGCGTGAAGGCGCAGCTGCCGGCCTCGTGCGCGTTGATCGGGTTTGCCGGATCGCCTTGGACAGTGACGCTGTATGCGGTCGAAGGCCGGGGCAAGACGGACAAGTCGATGGCCTGGCGCTGGGCGCACGGGCGGCCGGATGAGCTGGCCGCGGCCATGGATCTGGTGACGGAAGCGACCGCCCATTATCTTGCCCGGCAGGTTGAGGCTGGCGCCGACGCGCTGATGCTGTTCGACAGCTGGGCCGAGGGCCTGCCAGACAATATCTTCCACGAAGTGATCATTGCCCCCACCCAAAAGCTGGTCGCCCGGCTTCGGGAGATGGGCGTGACGGTGCCGATCATCGGTTTCCCGCGCGGCGCAGGCGTGATGGTGCCGGACTATGTGAAGGCCACGGGTGTGACCGGTGTGGGCCTCGATACCGCCGCTTCACCAGCCTTCATCAATGCCTCCCTGCCCAAGAACTTCCCGGTTCAGGGTCACCTCGATCCCCTGCTGCTGATCGAGGGGGGCGCGCGTCTTGACGCACGTGTCGACCAAATTCTGGACGCCTACCGCGGCCGGCCCCATATCTTCAATCTCGGGCACGGGGTTCGCCCCGAAACGCCGATCGCGAATGTCGAGCGCGTGCTGAACCGGATTCGAAAGGGATAAGTCTGCCCATGGGCCGTAGAGTCGCCGTCGTCCTCTTTAACCTCGGCGGCCCGGACAAACCGGCGTCCGTGCAGCCATTCCTGCAGAACCTGTTCCGCGATCCCGCGATCATCCGGGCGCCCCTTCCCTTGCGCTGGTTCCTCGCGCGGCTGATCTCGCGCACGCGCGCCCCGGCCGTGATCAAGAACTATGCGATGATGGATGCCGGCGGCGGCTCGCCCCTACTGCGCGAAACCGAGTTTCAGGCCCGCGCACTCGAGGCAGAGCTGGCGAAGCGACTGCCGGGTGATGAGATCAAGTGTTTCATTGCCATGCGCTATTGGCACCCGTTCACGGAAGAAGCGGCGGCGGAAGTGAAACGCTGGCGCGCTGACGAAGTTGTGCTGCTGCCGCTTTATCCGCAGTTTTCGACCACCACGACGGGGTCATCGCTCGAGGCCTGGAAGAAATCCTTCAGCGGCGCGGCAAAGACAGTTTGCTGTTTCCCGTTCGAGGAAAACTTCGTTTCCGCGCATGTGGACCGCATTCTTGAAGCCCACAAGAAGGCCGGCGCGCCGGAACAGGTGACATTGCTATTGTCCGCGCACGGATTGCCGGAACAGGTCGTCCGCGACGGCGACCCCTATCAGTGGCAGTGCGAAACGATGGCGGAAATGATTGCCGGCCGCGTACCGGCGCATTGGGATGTGATCCCCTGTTACCAGTCGCGCGTGGGACCGCTGAAATGGATTGGTCCGGCCACGGAAGCTGAAGTCGAACGCGCGGCCAAGGCGAAGAAGCACATCCTGATCGCGCCGATTGCCTTTGTGTCGGAGCATATCGAGACGCTGGTTGAGCTTGGCGAAGAGTACCGTCTGATCGCTGAAGCCGACGGCGCGGCGAGCTATACCCGCGTTGAAGCGCTGGGGACGCATCCGGGCTTCATCCATACGCTCGCGCAGGAAACCGTGTCCGCGCTCGACATGAAAGAAACAATCCGGTCCTGCGCCGGCGGACGGCTTTGCCCAGCGGACTGGACGGGATGCCCGCATGCGGTCAAACACCAGAAGGCGGGTGAGCGGGTCAAGGAACTGGCGGGCTGAGGGCGAGGCATGGACATCTATCTCTGGGTCAAGTCGGCCCATGTCGTGTTTGTTGTGGCCCTGATGGCCGGGCTCTTGATCTATCCGCGCTACAAGATCCATCAGCTGGCGAGCCGGCCGGGTGAACCGCTGTTCGAGACGATGCGGGACGCTTCGGCCCGCTTGAAACGCATCATCCTCAATCCGAGCCTTATTCTGGTCTGGGGCTTGGGGCTCTGGATGCTGTATCTGAACCCATCCCTGCTTCAACAGGGCTGGATGCATGCCAAGTTGGCCCTGGTCGTCGGCATTACGGCGATGCACGCCTATTTCACGGTCCTCGGAAAGAAGGTGGACGCGGTCACGGGCACGGTGGAGGCCAAGACGCTGCGCATGCTCAACGAAGTGCCGTTCATCCTGATGATCGGGATTGTGATCCTCGTGATCGTCAAGCCATTCTGAGGTCCGCGCCTTTCCAGCTTGACCTTTCAGGACAAATTGACGATGAGAGTGTCTGCCGGTGCGCCCGATCCTTGTGGCGCCCCTCGATTTTCCCTGACCGGCGCCCCCTTTAGCTAAATCCAAAATCCGGACCGCTCCGAATGGCTTCCTCGATGCTCGACAACCTTACCAGCGTGACTCTGCGCGAACTCAAGGCGAAAACGCCGGAGGAGCTGCTGCAGTACGCCGAAGAACTCGAGGTCGAAAATGCGTCCTCGATGCGTACCCAGGATATGCTGTTCGCAATCCTGAAGGAGCTGGCGGACAGCGAAGTCGAGATCACCGGCCTTGGCGTACTCGAAGTGCTGACCGACGGGTTCGGGTTCCTGCGTTCGCCAGAATCGAACTACCTGCCCGGCCCAGACGATATCTATGTCAGCCCTGAAGTGCTCAAGAAGGCGAACATCCGCACCGGCGATACGGTCGAAGGGCCAATCATCGCCCCGCAGGATTCCGAGCGCTACTTTGCGCTGACCGATGTGAGCCGGATCAATTTCGAAGATCCGGACAAGGCCAACAAGAAGGTCCACTTCGACAACCTGACGCCGCTCTATCCGGACCGCCGCCTGAAAATGGAAAGCCGCGATCCGACGAAAAAGGATCGCTCCGGCCGCGTCATCGACATCGTCGCCCCGATCGGCAAGGGCCAACGCGCCCTGATCGTCGCGCCGCCCCGGACGGGTAAAACCGTCCTGATGCAGAACATCGCCGCCGCGATCGAAGAGAACCATCCCGAGTGCTACCTCATCGTCCTTCTGATCGACGAGCGCCCGGAAGAAGTGACCGACATGCGCCGAACGGTGAAAGGCGAAGTGGTTGCTTCGACCTTTGACGAGCCGGCGACGCGCCACGTCCAGGTGGCCGAAATGGTGATCGAAAAAGCCAAACGCCTCGTCGAGCACAAGCGTGACGTGGTCATTCTTCTGGACTCGATCACGCGCCTCGGCCGCGCCTACAACACTACGGTCCCCTCGTCCGGCAAGGTGCTGACGGGCGGTGTGGACGCCAACGCCTTGCAACGCCCGAAGCGCTTTTTCGGCGCGGCGCGCAATGTCGAAAATGGCGGATCGCTGACGATTGTCGCGACCGCCCTGATCGATACCGGCAGCCGGATGGACGAAGTGATCTTCGAAGAGTTCAAGGGCACCGGTAACTCCGAGATCGTCCTCGACCGGAAGATCGCCGACAAGCGCACCTTCCCGGCGCTCGACATCATGAAGTCCGGCACGCGGAAAGAAGAACTCATCACGCCGCAGGACCAGTTGTCGAAGATCTATATCCTGCGCCGCATCCTGGGCCCGATGGGTACCAGCGACGCCATCGACTTCCTGATCGACAAGCTGCGCCAGACGAAGAACAACGACGAGTTCTTCGAAGCGATGAAGAACTGACGGACGGCGCCGCATGGGCGCTCGGGATACGATCTGCGCCCTCGCTTCGGGGCCCCTGCCCTCGGCGATCGCGGTGGTCCGGATATCGGGCCCGGCGGTTTACGAGATCGGCGCCTTGTTTCTGGCAAGCGGATTGCCGCCAGCCCGGCGCGGGACGCTTACCAAACTGATCGACCGCGATGGCCAGTTGGTGGACGAAGGCATCGTGCTCTTCGCCCCGGCGCCTAACTCCTACACCGGCGAAGACACGCTCGAACTTTTCCTGCATGGCGGGCCCGCGGTCGTGGCGCATGCGCTTGATGTGCTGACCTCGTTGCCGGAGGTCCGGCTGGCTGAGCCCGGCGAGTTTACCCGGCGCGCGTTCGAGGCCGGGAAGCTGAACCTGACCCAGGCCGAAGGCGTGGCTGACCTGATCGAAGCCGAGACGCTCGCCCAGAAAGGTCAGGCCCTGCGCCAGCTCGCCGGCGGCCTGTCCGAAACCTATGCCCGGTGGCGCGACGAACTGATGGGTCTTCTGGCCCTCGTCGAAGTGATGATCGACTTCCCGGATGAGGGGGATGTGGACTCGAATGCCGCCTCACCCGTCCACGCCAAAGTCAGCCAGCTGATGACCGAAGTCGAAGCCGCCCTCGGTGATGGCGGCATCGGCGAACGCATCCGGGACGGGTTCCGCATCGCCATCATCGGTGAACCCAATGTTGGCAAGTCGACCCTCCTCAACCAGCTCGCCGGACGTGAGGCGGCGATCGTCACCGCCCGGCCGGGAACGACCCGTGATGTGATCGAGATCCGCCGCGTGCTTGGCGGGCATGTCGTCTGGATCGCGGACACGGCAGGTCTGAGAGAGACGGAGGACGAGATAGAGGCGGAAGGAATCCGCCGGGCCAGGATGACGGCCGAAGACGCCGACCTGTGCCTGATGGTGATCGACGCATCAGACATGTCACCAAACCCTACCCCCTCCCCTCTTTATCCCGCCTACCCCTACGCGCCGCCGAAGGGGATCATCGTTGCCAACAAGCGGGACCTGGCGGATCGCAACAACCTTCCCCGGTACGACTATCTGATCGGCGCCAATGATGGGTACGGTATCGCTCAGCTTGAAGCCGGGCTGGCATACCGGATCTCGGCCCTTGCCGGATCGGTCGAGGCGCCGGTCATCACCCGCGCGCGCCACCGGGAAAAACTGACCCGGGGACTTGCCGCGCTGGCATCGGCCAAGACCGCGCTCGAAGCCGATCTCGGGTTTGAACTGGTGGCCGAGGACCTTCGCCTGGCCATCCGCGAGATGCAGGGCATCATTGGAGAGATCGGGGTCGAGGACGTGCTTGGCGCGGTCTTCTCCCGCTTCTGCATCGGGAAATAGCCCCTAGGGAATCCCCTCCCCCGGCGTTATATACCGCGCCTGTCCCCCCCCCTGCTTAAGAGATGGTTAATGCCCACCCCGGCCGGCTTTGATGTGATCGTGATCGGCGGCGGCCATGCCGGCTGCGAAGCCGCGGCGGCGTCTGCCCGCTTCGGCGCGCGCACCGCGCTCGTCACGCACAAGCGCTCGACCATTGGCGAGATGAGCTGCAACCCGGCCATCGGGGGTCTCGGCAAAGGCCACCTCGTTCGCGAGATCGATGCCCTCGACGGCGTCATGGGACGCATGGCGGACAAGGCCGGCATCCAGTTCCGGATGCTCAACCGGTCGAAGGGTCCCGCCGTCTGGGGCCCCCGCGCGCAGATCGACCGGAAGCTTTACCGCGAAGCGATGCAGGCCGAACTCGCGAACTACCCGAACCTGACCATCATCGAAGACGGCGCCGAAGACCTGATCCTGGAAGACGGGCGCGTGGCCGGTATCGTCGGCCTGACGGGGACCCCCTATCGCGCCGCCAAGGTCGTCATCACGACGGGCACCTTCCTCAAGGGCGTCATCCATATCGGTGCGAAACGCATCCCGGCGGGACGGGTGGGCGAGGCGCCCGCCATCGGATTGTCGGACCGCCTCTATTCGATGGGCCTTCCGATGGGCCGCCTCAAGACGGGGACCCCTGCGCGCCTCGACGGGCGGACGATCCATTGGGACCGCCTCGAGATGCAGCCCGCCGATGACGAGCCGATCCCGTTCAGCTTCCTGACCGATCGGATTGAAGTCCCCCAGGTCGCGTGCGGGATCACCTGGACGACGCCCGAGACGCACGCGATCATCGATGCAAACCTCAGCCAGTCGGCGGTCTATTCCGGCGCGATCGCCGGAAGGGGCCCCCGCTATTGCCCGTCGATCGAAGACAAGGTGCACCGCTTCGCGGACCGCGACCGGCACCAGATCTTCCTCGAGCCGGAAGGGCTGGACGATCACACGGTCTATCCGAATGGCATCTCGACCTCGCTGCCGGAGGAGATCCAGGACCAGTTCATCCGGACCATTCCCGGTCTCGAGGATGTCGTCATCCTCCAGCACGCCTATGCCATCGAGTATGACTATGTGGACCCCCGCGCTCTCTCGCCGGCACTCGAGGTGAAGGCGATGCCGGGTCTCTATCTCGCAGGCCAAATCAACGGGACGACCGGATATGAAGAGGCGGGTGCGCAGGGCCTGATGGCGGGACTGAACGCCGCCCGCTCCGCCGCCGGCAAAGACCCGGTGATATTCGACCGGGCAGAAGCCTATATCGGCGTTCTGATCGACGACCTCGTGACCCGCGGTGTGACCGAGCCCTATCGGATGTTCACGTCGCGCGCCGAGTACCGTCTCGCCTTGCGCGCCGACAACGCGGACCAGCGGCTGACCGCGCGCGGCATCGATGCGGGCGTTGTGAGTCCGGACCGCGCAGCGATGTTTCACGTGAAACATCGCGCCCTCGATGAGGCCCGCGCAAAGCTCAAGGCGCTGACCCTGTCGCCCGCCGCCGCCGTGAAGGCCGGTTGGACGATCAATCAGGATGGCCGCGTCCGGTCGGCCTGGGAGTATCTGGCGTACAAGGACATCACGTTGAACCATCTGCGCGAGGTCTGGCCAGAGCTTGCTGCGATCCCGGACGCGATCGGCGCGCAGATTGAAATCGAAGCGCTCTACGCCGCCTACCTGGACCGGCAGTCGGAGGACGTCGCCGCCTTGCGCCGGGATGAGTCGCTGACCCTTCCGGGCGACCTCGACTACGATGCGATCGGAGGCCTCTCGAACGAGGTGCGATCGAAGCTCAAGGCTGTGCGGCCGATCACGCTCGGACAAGCAGCCCGCATCGAAGGTGTCACGCCGGGGGCCTTGACCGCGTTGCTCGGCTACGTGAAACGCGTCCGTCGCACAGCGTAGTCGCCAACAGGATTCAGGATGACAGATACGGACGACCGCGCGGCCTTCCTGGCCGCCCACGATGTTTCACGTGAAACATTGGCCAAGCTCGACACCATTGTTGCGACCCTCGATGACTGGCGGACACGGAGCAATCTGATCGGCCCGAAAGAGTGGCCCCAGATCTGGACGCGGCATGTCGGCGACTCGGTTCAGCTGCTTGACCGGATCCCCGATACTGCCCGCGTCGTCGATCTCGGATCAGGAGCCGGCTTTCCGGGATTGATTCTCGCCGCGGCCCGTCCGGCGGGTCATGTGACCATGATCGAGAGCGTCGGAAAGAAATGTGCGTTCCTGCGCGCGGCCATTGCGGCGGCCGATTTGCCGGCCGAGGTCTGGCAGGGGCGGGTCGAGGCGGCGCCCCCGATGGCCGCGTCCTACGTCACCGCACGGGCTTTTGCCCCGCTTCCGGCGCTGATGGATTATGCGTCGCCTTGGTTGCTGAAAGGCGCGACGGGGGTTTTCCCTAAGGGCGAACGCTGGAAAGAAGAATTGACGTCAGCCCAGCAAAGGTGGAATTTCGCTTATCAAGCGATTCCAAGTCGCAGCGGTGGGTCCGGCGTCATTTTAATTGTAAGGGAGGCGGCGCGTCGTCATGGCCAGGCCTAGGATATTTGCAGTCGTCAACCAAAAGGGCGGGGTTGGCAAAACCACCACATCCATCAATCTCGGGACCGCTCTGGCCGCCGTTGGGCGCCGCGTTCTGATCGTTGACTTCGACGCCCAGGGAAACGCGTCGACCGGACTTGGCATCTCGCGCGCGGATCGTTTGCGCACCTCGTACGATCTGGTTGTCGACCGGATCCCGCTCGAGGAAGCCGTCCTCTCCACCATCGTGCCGCGCCTCGATATCGTCCCCGGTGACGAGAACCTGTCCGGCGTCGAAACCGAGCTCGCGGGTGATGCCCGCCGTTCGTACCGGCTCAAGGACGCGCTTCAGGCCTATGTCACGCGCGCCGAGACCGGCGACCTTGTGAAGTATGATTACGTCCTGATCGACTGCCCGCCATCGCTGTCGGCGCTGACCGTCAACGCGATGACGGCGTCCGACGCGCTCCTCGTTCCGCTGCAGTGCGAGTTCCTTGCGTTGGAGGGTCTGTCCCAGCTTCTGCGCACCGTCGAAGTTGTTCGCTCCGGTCTGAACCCGACCCTCGAGATCCAGGGCGTCGTGCTCACCATGTATGACCGCCGCAACTCGCTGTCCGACCAGGTCGCCAACGAGGTCCGCTCCTTCTTCGGCAGCAAGGTCTACAATACCGTGATCCCGCGCAACGTGCGCCTGTCCGAGGCGCCGTCGTTCGGCAAGCCGGCGCTCCTGTATGATTATCGCTGCCCGGGCAGCGAGGCCTATATCCGGCTCGCGTCCGAAGTCCTGCAGCGCGAGAAGGCGAGGGTGGCATGAGCAGCGAACCAGTGGATGACGGCCGCAAGGTCTCACGTCTTGGCCGGGGACTCTCTGCCCTGATCGGCGAAGTCGAGTCGATGGGCGTGCGCCCGCCGGCCGCTGGCCCGCTTCCGGTTCCGGACCTGCCCATCGTGGACCGGCCCAACGAGATTGCGCTCGAACTCATCCGGCGCAACCCGGCCCAGCCGCGCCGCAGTTTTGACGACGCCGAGCTGGGTGAGCTCGCCGAGTCCCTCCGGACTAAGGGCGTGCTGCAGGCCATCCTGGTCCGGCCCGATCCGAAAGAGGCGGGCAAGTTCCAGATCATCGCCGGCGAGCGCCGCTGGCGTGCCGCGCGGATGGCGGGCCTCACCCACATCCCGGCGGTCGTCCGCGAAGTGGATGACCTCGCCCTGCTCGAGATCGGGATCATCGAGAACGTGCAGCGCGCCGACCTCAATCCGATCGACGAGGCCGAGGCCTATGATGCGCTGATCAAGCGCTTCGGCCGGACGCAGGACAGCCTCGCCACCAGCGTCGGCAAGAGCCGGGTCCATATCTCGAATACGCTCCGTCTGCTTCAGCTTCCCGAAGGCGCCCGCGTGCATGTTCGCGCCGGACGGATCTCGGCGGGCCATGCCCGCGCGGCCCTCGGCAGCCCGAATCCGGAAGCGCTGATCGAACTCGCAATCGAGCGCGGCTTCAGCGTCCGCGAAGTTGAAGCCAAAGCGCGGGAGTCCCGTGAGGCGGCCCCCGGCTCCAAGGCGATGCCGCCGAAGGGGGCGCCCGAGAAGGATGTCGATACCGAAGCGCTGGAAGCCGATATCAGCCGCGAACTCGGCCTCGTGGTCGATATCCGGCACGGCAAGGATGGCGGCGAAATCCGGATCAAGTACCGCGACCTCGAACAACTCGACGAAGTCTGCAAACGGCTGACCGCGAAACGCAAGCTCTGACGCTCAACGTGCCGCTTCGGCAACCCTTGCCAGATCGTTAATCAGTAGGCGGATGATCGGGTCAGCGGTGGCCCCGGCGGTCTTCGCCTGGGTCTCGGCATCATGTATCCGCTCGAGGATCCGGAGCAGCCGTTTCGGCGGCCAAGTATTCATCCGTTTACGGAAGTCCGGCCACTCGTTCGGCCAGACGGGTGGCCGCAGGCCCCGCCCCGGATTGGTATCACCGGCAGCGACCTTTTCATGGGCGCTCAGCATCCGGAGCACTTCCATCTGCAGCGACCGCAGAACGGAAATCGGGCTGGTGCCGGCGTCGGTCAAACGGTCCAGCGCCGAGTGGGCCGCGGCGGGGCGGCCCTCCAGCGCGGCGAGCAGTACGCCACTCATGTCCTGGTTGAGGCTCGTCGCGGTCAGGGCAAGGACATCTTGTACGGAGACCGCACGGCCGAGTCCGCGGGAATAGAGCGCGAGCTTCTCGATCTCGGAATTGGCAATCGCGCGGTGGCCGGGCAGGCCGGCGGCGAAGAGGATGAGCGC
>JAIXVM010000024.1 GCA_027482995.1 Hyphomonadaceae bacterium
CTATTCGATGCAGAAGGGGATGAAGAAGCTCTTTGTCGGTCTTCGCTACCTCGCGACGCAGACAGGTCCAGGCTCCGACAACTTCCTGCAGGCTGGCGCGTTCCTGAAATCGCGCACCGGCCTCGAGATGCCGGACATCCAGCTGCATCTGGTCAATGCGATCATGATGAATCATGGTAATCATCAGCCGACGGAAGATGGCTACACTGTCCATGCCTGCCAGCTTCGCCCGGACAGTCGCGGTACAGTGGCGCTGAAATCCGCCGATCCGTTCGACCATCCCGCGATCGACCCGAACTATCTCGCCGCCGAAGAAGACCGCCGCGCGATGCGCGAAGCCGTTAAGATGGTGCGCGATATCTGCAAGCAGACCTCGCTTCAGGCGTACAATGCCGGTGAGATCATGCCGGGCGCGAGTGTGGCTTCGGATACCGAGATTGACGCCTTCATCCGCGCCAAGGGCGAGACGATCTATCACCCGGTCGGCACGGTCTCGATGGGCGTGAATGCGACGAGCCCGGTGGACGGCGACCTGAAGGTGCGCGGTGTGGACGGCCTGCGTGTGGTCGATGCGTCGGTGATGCCGACACTGATCGGCGGAAACACGAACGCCCCCACGATCATGGTTGCGGAGAAAGCCGCCGATCTGATTCGCGGGGCGCGGCCGATGGCGCCGGAAGAGCCCAAGCGGACGCTGACGCCGGCTTGAACGCTCCGCGAGCCGTCAGTGGACGGCGACGAGACGCAGCTGCGGTCCGACGCGGCGGGTGTCCGGCGGCACCAGCATGGAGATGCGGTGACGGAAGACCGGATGGCTCGCCAGCATCGGCGCGCCGCCCAGGGTCTGGTAGAGGCCGAGCATCCTGAGGCGGGGTGAGCGTCCGGACTCGGGGCTCAGTGGCATCAAGGAGATTTCGAGCTCGACGCATTCGCCGTTCAGCGTTTCACCGCGTCCGCGAACAACGCCGGGCGCGCCGTCGAACCGGATCGCCTCGAGGAAGGCTGACATCATGCCGCGGTCAGGCCCGGTCCAAAGGTCGAGATAGTTCTGGTTCCCGAGGTCGCGGCCGATCAGGGCATTCAACGTGGCGCCAGAAGTGCGCACCAGCCAGGATTGATCGCGGCGCTGTTCGATGACGAAGATGCGGTCAAGCAGCGTGGCATGGTCACGGGCGTCGGGCCCACCAGCGGCGTGACCTTTCGGATCAGCTTGCATGCGGCGCCAGGCATCCAGCAGGATGCGGGTATTCGGATGGATCGACCTGTCGGTCATGAGTAAAACGTACCTCGGATAGTGCTGCGGGGCCCATTGCAGGGACCGGTCCTGCGCCCTTAATCGCAATATCCACGCCAGCGACCGCGTTCACCGGGGATGGGAAAGTCTCGCTTCAAAGGACGCGTTCGCTCTCCTTTCGGCTGACGGTGTCGCCGCGCAGACTCCTTCACGCGCGAGTGCGGGGTGCTGGCGCCCAAAGCGCGTTTCAAGTCGGAACAGGACGGCGAGTGTGCAGTTGCTGCAACAGTCCGGCGAAACTAGCAGCCCAACTGACATTAAATATCCAAACCTGGATAAAACAAAGACAGCGCGGGCTTGCGCGCGCGGCGACGCGCAGATTATCCTTTCTAAAAATACAGGAAGTCTGGATTCGCCCACCGCGAGCAGCCGGACTCATTCGCCGTTTGAAGCTTTAGACCCCAGGAAGGAAATTCAGAGTGTCATCTGAAATCTCGAAAAAAGGCCGCGCAAGCGGCCTTAAAGCCATGCTTTATCTTGGCGCCGGCGTAACCGCGTTTACCGCGTTTGCCGCCCCCGCCCTCGCTCAGGAAGAAGCGGCTGACGACCAGCCGCGGACCCTCGAAACCGTGACGATCACGGCCACCAAGCGCGAACAGACCCTTCAGGATGTTCCGGTTGCCGTGTCCGTTGTGGACGACTCGGAAATCGAGCGCGCCGTCATCGTCGACCTCGACGACCTGCAATCCATTGTTCCGTCGCTCAGCGTCGGCCAACTGCAATCGTCGGCCAACACCAACTTCGTCATTCGCGGCTTCGGCAACGGCGCCAACAACGCCGGTATTGAACCGTCGGTCGGCGTGTTCATCGACGGCGTCTACCGTTCACGTTCCGCCTCGCAGATCTCGGACCTTCCGAACATCGAGCGGATCGAGGTTCTGCGCGGCCCGCAATCGACGCTGTTCGGCAAGAACGCTTCGGCCGGTGTGATTTCGGTCGTCACCAAGAAGCCGCAGTATGAGTTCGGCGGCGAAGTCGATGCCACGATCAGCAACTTCAATGGCTACCGCGTCAACGGTTACGTCACTGGCCCGATCACCGAAAACCTCGCCGGCGCCCTCAGCGCGACCTACAACAAGCGCGATGGTTACGTCGAAGATCTCGGCGATGGTCCCGACCAGAACGAGCGCAACCGCTACGGTATCCGCGGCGACCTCCTGTTCGAACCGACCTCTGACATCTCGTTCCGCCTGATGGGCGACTATGACGTGATCGACGAAGTCTGCTGCGCCGCCGGTAACGTCGTCAACGGCCCGACCGGTGCGATCATCCAGGCGCTCGGCGGCAACCTCGTGGCCGAAGATCCGTTCGCCTACGAAGTATTCTACAACTACGGCTCCACCAACAAGATCGACAATGGCGGCGTCTCGCTGCAGGGCGATATCGACCTTGGCGAAGTTCAACTGACCTCGATCACGGCGTATCGCCAGTCGAAACTCGACACCAACCAGGACTCGGATTTCACGAGCGCCGACCTGATTGGCAGCAACGCCAACAAGACCGATATCAGCACCTTCACGCAGGAATTCCGCATCTCGTCTTCGGGCCAGGGCAACCTGGACTGGATGTTGGGCGCATTCTTCTTTGACGAGACGGTCGAAATCGAAAACGACTTCCGTTTCGGCACGGATTTCCGCGGTTACGCCGACGCCCTCTCGGGCGGCGCGCTGAACACGGTGGAAGGCGCCATTGGCGGCGCACCGGCGGTTGGCCGCCTGTTCGCACAGGCCGGTCAAGGCCTCGCTGAAGAGTTCGGCCAGGACAACAAGTCCACGTCGCTGTTCGGTACGGTCGACTATCACGTCACCGACCGCGCCACGATCACCCTCGGTGTGAACTACACCGACGATGAAAAGGACGCCTACGGACGGATCGTCAACACGGACGCTCTCTCGTCGCTCAGCCTGACGCAAGTTGGTTACAACCTGGTTCTCTCGAACCTGCTCGCATCCAACGGCGTCAGCATTACCAACCCGGCGCAGGTCGGCGCGTTCATCCAGGGCAACCCGGCGGCTTTTGCTGCGATCCAGCAAGCTTCGCTGGGCGTGGCCCGGAACTTCAACCCCAACACGCCGGCACAAACGCGTAACCCGCTCGCCGGCCTGACGGCCCTGCAGTTCCTGCCGCCATTCCTGAACTTCCCGAACGCGGTGGAAACCGGCAACACGCATGACGATGACATCAGCACGACGCTTCGCGTCGCTTTCGATGTCACCGACAACATCAACACCTACGCGTCTTACTCGACCGGCTTCAAGGCGACGTCCTGGAACCTGTCGCGTGACTCGCGTCCGTTCCCGGCAGACTTCGTGGCCGGCAACCAGGTGGTGCGTGATCCGATCACCCAGCAGGTGTTCGCTGCGCCCGCGTCTGCAATCCAGAACGCGGGTCTGGCCGTCACCAACCTGACGACAGGTACGCGTTTCGCAGGTCCGGAAGAGGCCGCC
>JAIXVM010000115.1 GCA_027482995.1 Hyphomonadaceae bacterium
CGACTGGCGCAGAAGCTCCGCAAACGGATCAAGGGGGACGGACGGGTTCATGAGCGCAGTATACACCCGGTCCGGGAGGGGGTGCGCAAGTTTGGGTGATTTTTGTTTAGGGAGTTGTTTTTGTTGGGGTTTCGTATCTTGAAGGGAGGTATAGGGCCCCACCCTAGCCCTCCCCGTTCCGGGGAGGGGACCTGTTGCGCTGTTTGGCCAGGTTATCTTTCCACGGCAAGTGAGGTGTCCCCTCCCCGCTTGCGGGGAGGGAAAGGGTGGGGCCTTAAAGGCCGAGCTTCGCCTTCAGGATGTCGTTGACGGCCTGGGGGTTGGCTTTGCCGCCGGAGGCTTTCATGACCTGGCCGACGAACCAGCCGAGGGTTTGCGGCTTGTCCTTGACCTTGGCGACCTGTTCGGGGTTTGCGGCGATGATCTCGTCCACGACCTTTTCGATGGCGCCCGTGTCGGTGACCTGTTTCAGGCCGTGCTTCTCGACGATGGCGGCGGCTTCGCCCTCGCCTGCAATCATCCGCACAAAGACATCCTTGGCGATCTTTCCGCTGATCGTGTTGTCCGAGATCAGCGAGATGAGGCCGCCGAGGGCGGGCGCGGAGACTGGGCTTTCGGAAAGCTCGAGGCCTTCCTTGTTGAGGTAGCCGAAGAGTTCCTGTGTGACCCAGTTGGCGGCGAGCTTGGCATCGCGGCCCTTGGCGACGATTTCGAAATACTCAGCCTTCTCGAAGTCCGATGTCAGAACGCCCGCGTCATAGCGCGAGAGGCCGTAGTCCTTTTCGAAGCGCGCGCGCTTCTGGTCGGGCAGCTCGGGCAGCGAGGCGCGGATTTCCTCGATCCAGGCATGCTCCACTTCGAGCGGGAGAAGGTCCGGGTCCGGAAAATAGCGGTAGTCGTGCGCGTCTTCCTTGGAGCGCATGGAGCGGGTTTCGCCCTTCACCGGATCGTAGAGTCGCGTTTCTTGATCAACCTTGCCACCGCCTTCGATGATCTCGATCTGGCGGCGGGCCTCGTATTCGATCGCCTGCTGGATGAAGCGGTAGGAGTTCATGTTCTTCAGCTCGCAGCGCGTTCCGAGGTGTTTGAAGTCGCCGGTTTCGCGGAACTTCTCATACTGGCCGGGCTTGCAGACGGAGACGTTCACGTCGGCGCGCAGGTTGCCTTTTTCGAGGTCGCCGTCGCAGGTGCCGAGGGCAATGACGATGGCGCGGAGCTTTTTCACATAGGCGGCGGCCTCGGCGGGTGAGCGCACGTCAGGCTTCGAGACGATTTCCATCAGGGCGACGCCGGAGCGGTTGAGGTCCACGTAGGTGGCGTGGGGGTCCATGTCGTGGATGGATTTGCCGGCGTCCTGCTCAAGGTGCAGGCGCTCGATCCGGCAGGTGAAGGCATAGCCCTTCCCGCCCGGGATTTCGACATCGACTTCGATCTCGCCTTCGCCAACGATCGGGTGGGCGAACTGGCTGATCTGGTAGCCCTGCGGCAGGTCCGGGTAGAAGTAGTTCTTCCGGTCGAAGCGGCTGTAGGTGTTGATCTGGGCCTTGAGGCCGAGGCCGGTGCGGATCGCCTGCTCGACGCAGAACTTGTTGATGACCGGGAGCATGCCCGGCATGGCGGCGTCCACGAGGGAGACGTTGGCGTTCGGGTCCGAGCCGAAGGCGGTGGAGGCGCCGGAGAAGAGCTTCGAGTTAGAGGCGACCTGGGCGTGGATTTCGAGGCCCATGACGACTTCCCAGTCGCCGGTTTCGCCTTTGATGCGGAAGGGTGTGCGGTCGGTCATCTTGGGTCTCGGTATCTGGGACGTGTTGAAAGGTATTTAGGGATTGGCGGCCGAGGCGCCTAGTCGCGCTTGGTATGTTGCTGCTGGCGCAGGCGCTCGGCGAGGGTCATCGGGGCGCCGGACGCAGGGGGCGCTTCGGGGGCGGTGTCCTGCGGCGGGGCCGGGTCCGGCGCTTTGCCGGCGAGGGTAGCCATCTGGTCGAAGGTCGGGCGCTGGTAGAGCGTGGTCTCGGGTTCGGCCTTCGCCGATTTGGGCTTCTTGCCGCCCATCTGGCGGTCGATGCGCCAGGCGATGTAGCCCGCCGCAGCGGCGCCGCCCAGCATGCGCCAGAGGGCGGCCGAGAGGGTCAGCGGGATGCTGTAATACTGCCAGACGAGGTAGAGGATGACCTGGATCGGGATCAGCGCCAGCGCAAAGAGGATGAGGAAACGTCTCATGCTTCACCATTGCAGATGGCATTTGTTACACCACCCGATGGCGAGTAGAAATTCCTGAACCGCAGCAGTTCTCTGCGTTCGATATCGAAGTAAACTTTGAGGACGCTACAGCCGCCATCCATGATGCGCGGCATTTCCTTGGGTTCAACCAAGAAAGCGCCAGAAATTCCGGGGAGCTCAAAAGGCGAAGACCCTTCATCAGTCTCCCGACCGAGCTGATCGACATATGTTCCTTCAATCAGCATCCGCCCATCGTAAGTGTGCCAAGAAATGGAATAGAACCTGTCGAACGAGTCCTTGGAACCCGCTTCGGCGGGCAGGATTGCGGATCGTTCAATAAACTCCAAAACTTGAATCACTTCATTCCGGGAAAGCGGAAGGTCATCGAGAGTCGGCCTTCCCGCCGTATCGTAGCCGATAACCTCATAATACGGCGCTTCAACGATGTTCTCGCTTTGCTTGGCTTCAACTTCTGGAAACGAATTCTCGACGCATCCGGATGCCAATGTCACTATAACCATTAGCACTGCACCTTGTCGGAGGTAGCGCCGAATCACCACCACTTCTCCGGACGTGCCACGAAGCCAGCTGCGTCTTCCAGGGCGCCGCCGACGCGGAAGCAGGCGGCCTCATCGAGGGCCTTGCCGATGACCTGCAGGCCGAGCGGCAGGCCGCTGGCGGAGAGGCCGGCGGGCACCGCGATGCCGGGAAGGCCCGCGAGGTTGGCCGTGACGGTGAAGACGTCGTTGAGGTACATCTCGACGGGGTCGCCGGACTTTTCGCCGAACGCGAAGGCGGGCGACGGACAGGCGGGCGTGAGGATCGCGTCGCAGGATTCGAAGGCGTCTACGAAGTCCTGGAAGATCTTGGTACGGACTTTCTGGGCGCGCAGGTAATAGGCGTCGTAATAGCCCGACGACAGCACGTAGGTGCCGATCATCAGGCGGCGCTGGACTTCCTTGCCGAAGCCGGAGGCGCGGGTGCCTTCATAGGTTTGCGTCAGGCTGCCGCCTTCGACGCGGGCGCCGTAGCGCATGCCGTCATAGCGGGCGAGGTTGGACGAGGCTTCGGCGGGCGCGACGATGTAATAGGCGGGCAGCGCGTATTTCGTGTGCGGCAGGGAGATGTCGACGATGGTGGCGCCGGCGGCCTTGAGCCAGGCGATGCCCTGCTGCCAGAGCGCGTCGATTTCCTCGGACAGGCCCTCGATGCGGTATTCCTTCGGGATGCCGATCTTCATGCCTTTGACGCCCTTGCGGACATCCTTCTGCCAGTTCGGCGTCTTGATGTTCAGCGAGGTCGAGTCCTTCGGGTCATGGCTGCACATGACTTCGAGGAGGATGGCCGAGTCTTCGACCGTCTTGGCGATGGGGCCCGCCTGATCGAGCGAGGAGGCGAAGGCGACCATGCCATAGCGGCTGGCGCGGCCATAGGTCGGCTTGATGCCGACGGTGCCGGTGAAGGCGGCGGGCTGGCGGATCGAGCCGCCGGTGTCGGAGGCGGTGGCGGCGAGGCAGAGGTTGGCGGCGACCGAGGCGGCCGAGCCGCCCGAGGAGCCGCCGGGGGTGAGGCCCTGATTGTCGCCCTTGCGGCGCCAGGGATTGATGACGTTGCCGAAATGGGAGGTCTCGTTGGACGAGCCCATGGCGAACTCGTCCATGTTGAGCTTGCCGAGCATGACGGCGCCCTGGTCCCACAGGTTCTGGGTGACGGTGGATTCGTAGGTCGGCGTGAAATCGCCGAGGATGCCCGAGCAGGCAGTCGTGCGCACGCCCTTGGTGCAATAGAGGTCCTTGATGCCGAGGGGGGCGCCGTCGAGCTTGCCGACCTTGCCCTTGGCCTTGGCGCGGCGGGCATCGGAGGCTTTCGCCATCTCGAGGGCCTTTTCGGGGGTCTCGACCACAAAGGCGTTGAGCACCCGCGCCTTCTCGATGGCGCTGACGAAGGCCTGCGTCAGCTCCACCGAGGAAAACTGCTTCGATTTCAGCCCGTCCAGCGCGGAAGCGAGGGTCAGGGCGGTGAGATCGGTCATCGGGGAGGCCTCTTGTCGTGAACCCCGCCTGCTAGGGCCGCCCGGGCAAAAGTTCAAGTCTTCGTGAGCCCATTGCGGCGGCGCGGGAAGGCGCGCAACGTGCCCCCTACCCCCGAACCATCCGCAAGGAGCCCCGCATGAATCGCATCCTCCCCGGCCTGACCGCCCTGCTCGCCCTGGCCGCCTGCGCCACCGCCGCGACTGAACCTGCCGCCAGGGGCCTCGACCGGTATGCCGATGACCCGCGCCTTGGCGAGGAGTCGAACCGCATCTGCTTCGCATCGAATATCGACGGGTTCAGCCTGAACGAGCGCTCCACGGTCGTGCTGAGCGAAGGGCGGGACGATTACATGGTGGAAGTCACGGGCTCGTGCTTCGACCTCGACAATGCAGAGGCGATTGCCCTGGACAGCCCCACGGGTTGCCTGACACCCGGTGACGCGATCATCGTGGCCAGCACGATGGGCGGCGGCGGGATCGGTCCGCAGCGGTGCCTGATCCGCGAGATCCGGAAGTGGGATCCGAAGGCGGAGAAGGTTGAGGGCGAGGCGAAGGTGGAGACGCCGGCCTGACGCGGGCGGGTTCAGATAGCGCTATCGATTGTCCAATTCCCTTTTGTTGTCATCCCGGCGAAACGTGTTGGGACATTTGGAGGGTTGGGGAGATGGGCCCTCGGATGGCCTGCGGCCATCGAGGGTGACGCCCAGAGGATGGGACTGTTCCTCAAATCGCGGCTGGCGCGGGCTTCGGTGCATGCTAGACACACGGAATGCTGGCACGACATCAAGGGGGCCGCGCCGAGGTTCGCACCTCGCCCCTGCATGGACGCGGATTGTTTGCTTCGGGGCGAATCCCGAAGGGCGCCGAGATCGGCGTCTATCCCCTGCTCATTCTCGGCGTGGACGATACCGAGCGCTTGAAGGCGACGCGGCTTTATCACTACGTGTTCTATGTCGATGAGACGCCGAATGGCGCTGTGCGCTGCGCGGTGGCGTTCGGCGAAATCTCGATGTGCAATCACAGCGCCCATCCGAATGCCGTGTTTGAGGTTGACGTGGACGCGCAGACCGTGACCCTGACCGCGCTGTCCGACATTGCGCCGGATACTGAAATCCTGATTGATTACGAAGACTTTGCCGAAGAAGCGCTCTAGCGCCTTACATTTTCCCGGGAGGAAACAGACATGACAAACACGGTTCCGAAAACCGCGCTGCAACTGCGCAGCCATCTCAAGGCGTCGGGCGAGCTTGAACTCTCACTGGCGGAAGTCGCCGTGCCGGAGCCGGGCCCGGATGATGTGGTGATCCGCGTCGAGGCGACACCGATCAACCCGTCGGACCTCGGCCTGCTGGTCGGCGGGGCGGACATGGGCACGGCGGTGCAGACCGGCACCAAGGACCGCCCGGTGATCACTGCGAAGGTCCCTGCCCCCGCGATGCGGGCGATGGCGGCGCGGATGGACCTGTCCATGCCGGTCGGCAACGAAGGCGCGGGCGTCGTGGTGAAGGCGGGCTCGTCTCCGGCGGCGCAGGCGCTGCTCGGCAAGATGGTCGCGGGCCTCGGCGGCGAGATGTATGCGCAGTACCGGATGCTGAACGTGGCGCAGTGCCTGCCGCTGCCGGATGGCACCTCGGCCAAGGATGGCGCCTCCTGCTTCGTGAACCCCCTGACGGCGATCTCGTTCGTCGAGACGATGAAGATGCAGGGCCGCACGGGGATCGTGCACACGGCCGCCGCGTCGAACCTCGGGCAGATGCTCGTGAAGATCTGCCAGAAGGACGGCGTGCCGCTGGTCAATATCGTGCGCAAGCCCGAACAGGCGGCGATCCTGAAAGCGATTGGCGCGACGCATATCGTCGACTCCTCCTCCCCCAACTTCATGGAAGAGCTGATCACGGCGCTGGCCGAGACGAAGACGACGCTGGGCTTTGACGCGATTGGCGGCGGGCCGCTCGCCGGGCAGTTGCTGATGGCGATGGAAGCGGCCGCCGTGCGCAACATGAAAGAGTTCAGCCGGTATGGCTCGGGCCAGGAGACGCAGGTCTACATCTATGGCCGGCTCGACATGTCGCCGACGCTGGTGCCGCCGGGCGTCGGCTTTGCGTGGAACCTTGGCGGTTACCTGCTGACACCGTTCCTGCAGAAGGTCGGGCCAGAGGTGCGTGCGCGAATGCGCCAGCGCGTGGTAGACGAGCTGACGACGACCTTCGCGAGCCACTACACGGCGGAAATCTCGCTGGCCGAAGCGCTCGATCTGACCACGCTGCATGCCTACAACGCGAAGGCGACGGGGACGAAGTACCTGATCAATCCTACGAAGTAGCTGTCAGCGAGCTGACAGGCCGGGCCGTCCGTATACACACGGGCGGCCCGGGGCTGGGAATACGAAGTTGACGGGGCCGGGCCCGTCTCGGACGGCTCAGCGGAAGGGCGCCATTTGGCCCTAAGCTGCCAACGGCGTGGTTGCATTCAATGGCGAGAGTTGGTCTCGCTCCAAGACAATTTCCATTCTAAATCTAACACTGTTCAGCACCGTCAGATTACAGGCAAACCATGGAAATCCGGGAACTGAATAGCGAAGAAGTGGCAGCCTTAAAACAGGGTTTGAGTCTTGCGGCGAAGCTTCTCGGCCAACCGTTGCCCTTAACCGTCAATGCTGTTCAGGAGCTTTATGACTTGCTTCGCCAGAGCGATTCAGACTTCGCTGAAGCTGGCATCGCGTTAGGCCTGTCTTTCGGTCAGCTTATTGCCGATGAGGTTGGCTATGAGTGGGTGCGCGTATGTGATGAATATGGAGAAGAAACCTGTTTGAGCCCGATCGGAGCCCGGCTCATCTGTGCACCGATCAGTATGATTCAAAAGAGGCTGGAGAGCGGTGAAATCGTGAACTTGGTTGAATTGCGCGACGAGACAATCAGGGTCATTTCTTCTCGCGCTAAATCGGGCGAGTACCAGCCGCGCTGAAGTCTTCTAAATGGCCAAATGCAGAGACCGGCGCGTCGTGTGTTCAATGACCATTTCCCGCGAGTTCCAGCCTTGGCGTGGGCGGAATGCCGGTTGACCGGCCTTGAGCGACCCAGCCGTTGGGCCATAAGTCGTATCCTAGCGCTCCCGCCAGTCTGGAGAGCAATGGCCCATGCGC
>JAIXVM010000057.1 GCA_027482995.1 Hyphomonadaceae bacterium
AAGGAGCAAGGCGGACCTAAGCAGATCAAGGTTTGCGGCTGGGGTCATGCTTGCTGTTTGGAGCGCGATCGTTCCATTCCTGCCTTCGACGGTTGGCTTCAGCTAGGAGACCGAATCCTCTCGGCAGGCGACACAGTAGAAGTCGGATATGTTTTTCTAAGCGGCCAAGTGGCTGCCGATGCGTTACGGTCCGCCGGGGGCTTTCATGTTTGGGACGGAAGTTTCATCGGACATGCGAATGTGATCGAAGAGCTCGAAGATCGTCACCCTCGACGGACGCAGCCGATTTGACGGTCCATCGTCCGTGCTCTCATTTGTTTGTATACGGATTTATTCGCCGGGACGAGCGGAAGTTGGAGCGTTGGCGATCGGGGCGGCTCCAGGAGATGGGCCATCAGACGGGCTGCGCCCGTCGAGGGTGACGCAGGGCGGGGTTGGGCGAGACGAAGATCAAACCTTCTTCACGAACTCGGACTTCAGGCCCATCGCGCCGATGACGTCGATCTTACAGTCGATGTCGTGGTCGCCGTCGACGAGGCGGATGTTCTTGACCTTGGTGCCGCGTTTCACGACGAGGGATGAGCCCTTCACCTTCAGGTCCTTGATCACGGTGACGGTATCACCGTCCGTGAGCGGATTGCCGACCGAGTCCTTGATCACTTTCGCCGTTGCGGGCGCAGCCTCGGCCCATTCATGTCCGCACTCGGGACAGATGAACATCGCACCATCTTCGTAGGTCAGCACGGATTCGCATTCGGGGCAGGCGGGGAGGTCTTTCATCCCTTGGGTCTTAGCACCAGCTGCGAGCATCTGAACAGCGCCATGCGCTTGCCCTTGTCGCTGGTGAGTTCGCAGTCCCAGACCTGCGTCGTGCCGCCGACGTGGACCGGCGTGGTCTTCGCCAGGACGCGACCTTCGAGGGCGGTGGAGAAGAAGTTGGTCTTCAGTTCGATGGTCGTGAAGCCGGTCGCGCCGTCCTTGAGGTTGGCGACGGTGGAATAGCCGCAGAGCGAGTCGGCGAGGGTGACGAGACTGCCGGCATGAAGGAAACCGTTCGGCGCATGATGGTGGCGCTGGATGTCGAAATGGCCTTCGAAGCCGTCGCGGGCGGCGCGCGTCACGACCATGTTGATATGGCCGGGAAGCGCGCCTTCGCCGCGCGCGTTGAAGGCCTCCGGTGTGATCAGGCTGTCGGGCATCAGGTACGTCATCGGGCGGCTCCGTTCTGTTTCGGAACCCTAACGATTGCGCGCGAGGTGTTCAAGGGATGCGCGGCGCGCTTTGACTCCGCGTCTCATCCAAGTACATATGAATCAGACTGACTTTGCTGAGGAGCCGCCACTGAGCGTCCGCGACACGTCTCCCCCCATCACCAATCTCCGTGCCGTCGCCATTCTTGATGCGGCCGAGGCCGAGTTCAGTGTTCACGGATTTGATGGCGTCACCTTGCGAACCATCGCCCAACGCGCCGGCGTCGATGTTGCGCTGCCTCACTATTATTTCACGTCGAAAGACAAACTGTTCGTGAAGGTGTTCGAGCGGCGGGCGACCGAGCTGAACGCTTGGCGAGAGGCGGCGCTGAACGACGCGCTCGAGGCGGCCCGTCCGGGCGCGCCGACGGTCGAGGCGATCGTGCGCGCTTATCTCGAGCCGCTGCTGAAGGGCGCGCATCTCGCCGATCCGGGCTGGAAGAATTACTACGCGCTGATTGCCTACGTGAACAACACGCCGGGTTGGGGCGGGCGCCTGATGGCGGAACACTTCGATCCGCTCATCCGCAAGTTCCTCGACGCGCTTCGCCTCGCCATGCCGGGGATACAGGAGCGGGACCTGTTCTGGGGCTATCATTGCCTGTCCGGCGCGCTGACGCTGGCCTTTGCGCAGACGGGCCGGATCGATGAGCTATCCGGCGGGCTCGTCCGCTCGAAGGACCTCGATGAGGCGTGCGAGCACATGGCCCGCTTCATGACCGGCGGATTCCAGACGTCGCGCCGGGGCGCGCCGGCCGCCCGCGCCAGACCGGCCAGTGCCAAACCTGCGAGTGCCAAACCCGCGGGTGCCAAGGCCGCAAAACCCGCCCGTCAGAAGAGTACGGCCTAGGCTTCTCCCGTTTGAGGGCTGGGCGGTTGCGGCGGCGGCAGTGGCCCGCTATAGGCCGCGCAAACTCCCAACTCCCAGATTCAGGAAGCCCCCCATGGCCGTACAGCGCACCTTCTCCATCATCAAACCGGACGCCACCGAGCGTAACCTGACCGGCGCCATCAACGCCGTCATCGAGAAAGCCGGCCTGCGCATCATCGGCCAGCGCCGCATCCACATGACGCGCACGCAGGCTGAACGTTTCTACGGCGTGCACCGCGAGCGTCCGTTCTTCGGCGAACTGGTCGATTTCATGATTTCCGGCCCGGTTGTGGTCCAGGTGCTGGAAGGCGCCGACGCGGTCACGAAATACCGCGACGTGATGGGCGCCACCAACCCGGCCCAGGCCGCCGACGGCACGATCCGCAAGCTGTTCGCCAAGTCGATCGGCGAGAACTCGGTGCACGGTTCGGACTCGGCGGAGAACGCCGCGCTCGAGATCGCGCAGTTCTTCTCGGAAGCCGACATCGCCGGCTAAGCCGAACGATTTCAGGCCATCAAAAAGCCCGCCCGGGTGAACCGGGCGGGCTTCTTTGTTTCCCGAAGCGCGCGCGTCTCGATTAGCGCGGCGTCTGCTTCAGCTTCTTGGTCATCGAGTCGATCTTGGCGATCAGCTTGTCGGCCGAGCCATTATTGTCGTCCAGCAGCGCGATGAACTGCGCGCGCTGCTCGATGCCGAGCCAGATCAGGTTGCCATCCGAATTCAGGGCAACGTCCACCACCTGGTAGCTACCTTCCTTGCCCTGAACGCGCCAGCGCACATCCATTTCCTGACCGTCCTGG
>JAIXVM010000329.1 GCA_027482995.1 Hyphomonadaceae bacterium
CGGCGCCATAGGGGCGCGATTCCGGCGGAAGAAAGAATTCTCAAAGAGAACCAGCGCTTTCCGCTGCGAGAACTGCGGTGAGTCCCTCGCGGTACGTGGTGTAGCGGGGCCGCCAGCCGAGGGCGGACTTGGCGCGTGCGTTCCCGACGCGTTTGCATTCGGCGTAGAAGCTCGCGGCCATGTCGCTAAGGCCGGCATCGGCGAAGGCCACTTCCCGCGGCGGCGGCAGGCCGAGAAGGCGGGCGGCGTAGGCCGTCACGTCCTGAGGCGGCGCCGGAAGGTCGTCGCAAAGGTGGAATACCCCGCGCGCGTGCGGCCGCAGCATCAGGGCGGCCAGCCCGCTGGCAATGTCGTCGACGTGCACGCGAGAGAACACTTGGCCCGGCTTGATGATGCGCTGGGCGGTGCCGTCACGGATCCGGTCGAAGGGTGATCGTCCGGGGCCGTAGATACCCGGCAGGCGGACGATGCGGGCGCGGCCATCACTGGCGCCGAGCCATTGGTTCTCGGCGAGGACGCGGGCGGCGGCGCGGGGTGAGGCGGGCGCGACGGGGCTCCATTCGAAGGCCCAGCCGCCGCGCAGGTCTCCATAAACCCCGGTCGTCGAGAGATAGGTTATGGACGAGGCGGTGGCGGCTCGGGCGCTTGCTGCAAACGCTGCAGGGCATCCGTCCCGGCCGGGCGGCAAGGTGATCAGCCAGTGGGCCCCGCCGGGCACTTCGACTTCGCCCTGCCCGGCCCAGACCTGGGCCTCGATGCCCTGCGCCTGCAGCTCAGCCGCCTTGGCGGGCGTGCGGATCGTTCCGGCCACGCGCCAGCCCGCCGGGCGCAGCTGCCCGGCAAGCTGCAGGGCGCTATAGCCAAGGCCGAAAACAAAAAGCAGAGATTGCGGGGATGTCATTTGCCAATGCCAAGGCGCCGTTGCCTAAAGCGCTAGATAGCCGGTCCGGAGGCCCCTGCCCATGTCCTTGATCGCCCTCACGCTTGGCACGGTCCTGATGATGCAATCGGCAGGCGCCGACCTTGCCAAAGCGGAAGCCGAACGGCTCGACGCCTGTGTCGCCAAGATCGAGACCGATCCCGAGAACGCCTACGTAGACGCGCTCGCCTGGACCTATGAGGGCAACCGGCCGGGCGCGCGCCAGTGCACGGCGCTCGCGCTGATTGCGCTCGGCAATTACGAAACTGGGGCTGACCGTCTGGAATCGCTCGCCTCGTCGACCGATGGCGGTTCGATGGAACAGCGCGCGATTTACCTGTCGCAGGCCGGCCAGGCCTGGATCATGGCGGGCGCGCCGGACGTCGCTGTGGTCTCCTTCTCGGATGCCCTGAAATTCGCGCCCGGAACCGTGGAACTGCTGCTCGACCGCGCGGGCGCTTACTTGCTGCTCGAAGAGTGGGACAAGGCCCTGCCTGACCTTGATCTAGCACTGGCGAACTCGCCAGGCCTCGCAGAGGCGCACCAGCTGCGCGCACAGGTCTATCTCAGCAAGAACAAGTATGACCTTGCCTTGAAGGACGTGAACGCCGCGATTGCGGCGGATCCGAAGAACATCGACACACTGGTGGTGCGCGGCCGGGTTCGCGAGGCGATCCGGATCGCCGAGCAGGACGGCGTACCGCAGTAGGCGCTGCGGTCAGGCGCCGTAGCGCGTCTCCAGCATCGACCACACCGCCCGCAAACCGCAGGCAGCGCCGCCGTCCGGCCGGCCGTATTTGGCTTTCCGCCAGGCCCAGATGTCGAAGTGCGCCCAGCTTTTCACGGTGACGAACTGTTTGAGGAACACGGCCGCCGTGATCGATCCGGCAAAGCTGCCGCCGGAATTGACGAGATCCGCGACCGGGCTTTTCAGGTCGGCGAGATAGGGATCCCAGAGCGGCATGCGCCAGACCGGATCGCCGGTGTGGGCGGAGGCCGCGAGAATGTCGGCCGCCAGCGTCTCGTCATCGGTGTACAGCGGCGCAAGATCGGCGCCGAGGGCGACGCGCGCGGCGCCGGTGAGCGTGGCGAAATCGAGCAGCAAGTCCGGTTCACCTTCGCAGGCCCGCGTCAGCGCATCGGCCAGAACGAGGCGGCCTTCGGCATCCGTGTTGTCGATCTCGACCGTGAGGCCCTTGCGGCTGTTGAGAATGTCACCCGGCCGGAAGGCATTGCCCGAGATCGCGTTCTCGGCAGCTGACACATAGAGTTTCAGGTGTACCGGCAGGCCGGCGCCCATGATCAGCTCGGCAAGCGCGATGGCATGGGCTGCGCCGCCCATGTCCTTCTTCATGATGCGCATGCCGTCGCCGGTCTTGAGGTTCAGGCCGCCCGAATCAAACGTGATGCCCTTGCCGCACAGCGCAATCCGCGGCCGTCCGGGAACGCCCCATTCGAGTTCCAGGAACCGCGGCGCATCCACACCGGCACGGCCGACGGCATGGACCATCGGATAGTTCTCGGTGAGCAGGTCTTCGCCGACGATGGACTTGAAGGCGGCGCCGAACCGGTCCGCGAGCGCCGACATTTCGGCTTCGAGGCCTGCGGGCGTCATGTCGGCGGCCGGTGTGTTGACCATGTCGCGCAGGTGGCAGGCAGCGTCGGCCTCGCGCGACAGGGCTTCGCCTTCCTTGCCGCCCGGCACCTTCAGACGTGGCGGCGCGGTTTTCTCGGATTTGTAGCGGTCGAACCGGTAGGCGCCATCGGCCCAGGCCGCCGCGATCCGCTCGAAGGGCTGGCCGCCATCATCTGCAATCTCGTAGTCCCCCTCCGGCAGACGGGCCGACAGGGCGGCGACCGCCAGAGCGTCCTTGCCTGCGCCGATTCCGAACAGGACGAACGCGACGCGGCCGTCAGAACCCGGAACCAGGACCGTCTGGCCGGCGGCACCCGTGAAGCCCTGCGCCGTTGCAATGGCACGCGCCCCTTCAAAGGGGTCTTCGGTGAGCGCCGCGAAGGCTTTCGGGGTGCAAAGGTAGATCTTCGCAGGGGTAACGGGCTGGGTCGTGAAGCTCTTGTGCATGGCTCTTCCTGAAGGGCGCGCCGGACCGCGGGTCTGGTTAAGAGTGGACCGGGCGGCGTTAACCGAACCTTGACCCGGCGCGTTCAATATCCGGCGTAATGCTGCCGATACATACACGGAGCCTGATGATGTCCAGTGCCAAAACGTCTCTGGCCTTGCTTGCCTTTGCGCTCGCCGCCTCGGCGACCGCCTGTGCCACCGCGCCCAAGGACGAACAGGCCCTTGCGATGCGCGAGGCCATGAAGCCCGCCTCCCCCGAGGAGCGCGCCGCGGCAAACCGCGCCGATGCGCTGACGCGCGCAAACTTCTGGGCGAAGGAGAACAACAAGGACCCGGAGGACCTCACCTCTGCGCTCGAGTTTGCCCGCGCGCTGCGCGAGATCGGCAGCCATGACCGCGCCATCGACGTGATGTCGCGCACCCTGATCGTTCACCCCGACAGCGTCGATGCCGTAATGTTGCTCGGCCGTATCCAGATGGCGAAAGGCGATGTGCCGAGCGCGGCCCGCGCCTTCAACCGGGCCACGCAGATCGAACCCGAAAGGGCCGAAACCTGGGCCGCGCTGGGCACGACCTATGACCGCCAGGGCCATCACGGCCTCGCCCAGACCGCCTACCTCAAAGCCCTAGAGCTTGAGCCGACGCGCACCACGACGCTCACCAATTACGGCCTGTCCCTTGTGCTGTCCGGTGACCTTCAAGGGGCCGAGGCCAAGCTGCGCCTTGCGGCGGCCAACCCGGATGCGAATGCCCGCGTGACGGAAAATCTCGCGCTGGTTCTCGGTCTGCAGGGACGCTTCGACGAGATGAAGGCGGTCAGCGGTGCGGCAGCTCCGGACACCGTCGTCGAACAAAACGCGGACTTGCTGCGCAGCCTGATCCAGCCGGCCCGGAGCTGGGACGCTTTGTCCGACGCCCCGCCTGTCAAGGCCGCGCCCGCTGTCGAAACGCCTGCACCGGCCGACAGCGTGAAACGCACCCTGCGCCCGCGCAGCTGATCTGCTTACGGAGTATCGAAGCGGATGCCCTGCGCGAGCGGGAGCGCGCTTGAATAATTGATCGTGTTGGTCGCGCGCCGCATATAGCCCTTCCACGCATCGGAGCCGGACTCGCGGCCACCGCCGGTTTCCTTCTCGCCGCCGAACGCGCCGCCGATCTCGGCGCCCGATGTGCCGATATTGACGTTGGCGATGCCGCAGTCAGAGCCCGAAGCTGCGAGGAACCGTTCGGCTTCGCGCAGGTCCGTCGTGAAGATCGACGAGGACAGACCGGCGGACACGGCGTTGTTCAGCGCGATCGCCTCGCTGAGGTCCGTGTAGCGCATCACGTAGAGGATCGGCGCAAAGGTCTCGCGCAGAACGGGGCCGGTGTGTGCCGGCATTTCGACAAGCGCGGGACGGCGATAAGCGCCGCCGCCGGCTTCGACCGGCTCGCCGCCGAACACGGCGCCGCCCGCGGCGCGCGCTTCGGACAGCGCGTTCGCCATCCCCTCGCCTGCCGCCATGTCGATCAGCGGGCCGACGAGCACGCCCGGTGTCAGCGGGTTGCCCACCTGGACCGAGGCCCAGGCGGCGCGCAGCCGGGGAATGAGCGCATCGGCGATGGAGGCATGCACGAACAGCCGGCGCATCGTGGTGCAGCGCTGCCCGGCCGTGCCGAGGGCCGAGAAGGCGATCGCGCGAACGGCCAGGTCAAGATCCGCAGACGGACAGACGATGGCAGCATTGTTGCCGCCAAGCTCAAGGATCGTCTTGCCGAACCGGGCCGCAACGACCGGTGCGACGGCGCGGCCCATGCGGGTGGAGCCGGTTGCCGATACCACGGCCACGCGCGGATCGGCCGCGAGCGCCGCGCCCGCTTCCGGCCCGCCGATCAGGCAGGCGGCAAGGCCGGTTGGTGCGTCTCCAAACGCCTGGGCGGCGCGCGAGAAGACATCCATGACGGCAAGCGCGGTCAGCGGCGTTTTCTCGGACGGTTTCCAGATCACGGGGTTTCCGCAGACGAGCGCGAGAGCTGCGTTCCAGGCCCAGACGGCGACCGGAAAGTTGAAAGCCGTGATCACGGCGGTGACGCCCGCCGGATGCCAGGTTTCCATCATCCGGTGGCCGGGGCGTTCGGAGGCGATCGTCAGGCCGTGCAATTGCCGGGAGAGGCCGACGGCAAAGTCGCAGATGTCGATCATCTCCTGGACTTCGCCCATCGCCTCGGCCGGGATCTTGCCCGCCTCGAGCGTGACCAGCGTGGCGAGATCATCCTTTGCGGCGCGCAATTCCTCGCCGAGCAAGCGGACGAGTTCGCCGCGGCGCGGGGCGGGCACGTCGCGCCAGATCGCGAACGCTTCGGACGCCGACGCCATCGCGGCTTCGACGGCGCTTCCGGACGCGGGCGCGAGGTGGCCCAGCGTTTCGCCGGTGATGGGTGTTCGGCACGGCAGGCCATTTGCGGCGCGGCCCGGCTGGATGCCGAACCGGGCGAGTGTCTCGGACGCGAGAGGAAGAAGGCTCATGCCTCCGCTCTAGCCTTGGCGCGGCTGCGGGGAAAGCCCCGCAGCCTGGCTCAGACGTAGTCGCGGTCGATCTGGAGCTCGGTGACCTGGGGCGCGGCTTTGTTGGCGCCCTGCATCTTCTGGTACTTGATGTAGGCGGGGCCAAGAACGACGAGGAAGAGCACCGGCAGGAAGAACAGGATCATCGGCACGGTGAGCTTGGCCGGAAGTGCGGCGGCTTTCTTTTCGGCTTCCGACATCCGCATTTCGCGGTTTTCCTTGGCCATCATGCGCAGGGCGTCGCCGAGCGGCGTGCCGTAGCGTTCCGCCTGACCGAGGGCCATACAGACGGCTTTCACGCCTTCATGCCCGGTGCGCTGCGCGAGGTTTTCGTAGGCCTGGCGGCGATCCGGCAAGTAGGACAGCTCGGCCACCGTGATGCCGAACTCTTCGGCAAGCTCCGGCGAGGCGCCGCCGATCTCCTGGCTGACCTTGGCAAATCCCATCTCGATCGACATGCCCGCCTCGACGCAGATCAGCAGCATGTCGAGTGCGTCCGGGAAAGCGCGCATCAGGGACTTCTGGCGTTTCTGGGCGAGATTGGAGATGTAGATGTTCGGCGCGTAGAAGCCGACGGCCGCGCCGAAGGCGAGCGAGCCGTACTTCATGAACGTGTTGAGGCCGTGATCGTTGACGAAGAAGATGTAGAGGAAGGTCAGGATCGCGCCGGCGAACGGCAGCGCCATACGGGCGAAGTAAAAGGCCGAGATCGGGCCCGGGCCGCGCATGCCGGCCTGGTTCATCAGCTTGACAACGTTCGGATCCTCGAGGGCGGTGGCGAGGTTCAGCTTCGAGGAAATGTTGCCGACGACGGAGTCGTCCTTGCGCCGCAGACCCTTTTTCTCGAGCGCGGCACGGCTCTGCTTGCGCAGGCGCTCGCGCTGGCTGGCGACGGACTTCAGGCGGGTCTCGAGCTTGTTGCCCTGCAAGTAGGGCAAGAAGATCGACAGGAACGTGCCGAACACGGCGGCCGCGACGAGATAGGCCGCCAGTGTCTCGGGTTTCGTGAAGGAGAGCAGGATATCGTACATCTGTGCCTGCCCCTACATGTCGAAGTTGATCATGTTGCGCATGACGGTGATGCCCATGCCCATCATCGCGGCTGCCATCGCCAGGATGACGTGGCCGGTCTCGGTCAGGAAGAGTTCCATGATGTAGTCAGGCGTCGTGAGGAACACCATGAAGCCCACGGCGAAGGGCAGCGAGCCGATGATGAACGAGGAGGCCTTGGCTTCCGACGACAGCGCGTTCACTTTCTCGCGCATCATCTTCCGGGAACGGATCACCGCCGACAGGTTTCCGAGCGCTTCGGAGAGGTTACCGCCGGCCTTCGCCTGGATCATCAGCACGATCGAGAAGAAGTTCACTTCCTGCAGCGGCATGCGCTTGTAGAGCTGGCTCAGGGCCCGGTCGAGACCTGCCCCCATAGACAGGTTGTCGGCGAAGGTGAGGAATTCTTTGCGCAGCGGCTCAGGGCTTTCCTTGGCGATGATACGGATACACTCGTTGAGCGGTAGGCCGGTTTTGACACCGCGCACGATGATGTCCAGCGCGTCGGCAAACTGGTTGACCATCTTCTTGTGACGGCCCTTGATCATCGTATTGAGAACGAACTGCGGCAGTCCGATCGTGCCGGCGAAGAACGCCGCGCCGCAAAGGATGGGACGGCTTTTCAGGCTGATTCCGCTGATCACCAAACCGTCGGCGCCCGACATCCAGACAACGCCGGCGCAAACCACGCCCGAGATGACGGAGATGACCCAGAACATCGGGATCGGCAGTTCGAGGCCGGCTTGGGTCAGCTTGGAGCCGATATCCTGCGCGGCCGAAACCTTCCGGCGTTCCTTGTCCTGCTTGCGCAGGCTTTCCAGCATTTCCTGGGTCTTGGCACGGCGCTTCGCGGTGTCGTCGAGCGCCTTGCCGGCGGCCTTGGAGACGACGGTGCTGCGTCCCGAGCCCATGGCGCGGGCGCGCTTGCGCGCCGCATCGTCCTGGCCTCCGGTGAGGGAGAACCCGATACCGGCGATGGCCGCAAATGCGAGCAGCGCCACGAGAATGATCACAAGGTTGCTGCTCATCAGGCGCTGTTCAGAGTGTCGAGGGCGTCGGCAAGTTCGCGCTCCATGTTGTAATAGGAGGCGCGTTCCCAGAAGCGCGGGCGGCCGATGCCCATGCCGCGGTGGCGCCCGACAATCCGGCCATCATCATCCTCGCCGTCGATCTCGTACTTAAGGATGTCCTGGAGCACGATCGTATCGCCTTCGAGGCCGAGCACTTCGGTAATGCACATGATGCGGCGCGAGCCATCGCGAAGGCGCGACGCCTGCACCACGATGTCGATCGATCCGACGATCATTTCACGGATGGTTTTTGCGGGGAGCGAGAAGCCGCCCATCGTGATCATGGATTCAACGCGGCTGAGCGCCTCGCGCGGGGAGTTGGCGTGCAGCGTGCCCATCGAGCCATCGTGGCCCGTGTTCATGGCTTGCAGGAGGTCAAACGCTTCAGGTCCGCGAACCTCGCCCACGATGATCCGCTCAGGACGCATACGCAGACAGTTCTTGACGAGCTCACGCATCGTGATCTCGCCAGAGCCTTCGATGTTGGGCGGACGCGTCTCGAGACGCACGACGTGCGGCTGCTGCAGCTGAAGTTCGGCCGAGTCTTCGCAAGTGATCACGCGTTCGCCGGGTTCGATGAAGGCCGTGAGACAGTTGAGAAGTGTCGTTTTACCGGAACCGGTACCGCCGGAGATCAACACGTTGCAACGGCTGTGGCCGATGATGCGCAGCACTTCGGCGCCGGCTTCGCTGATCGAGCCGAACTTCACGAGGTCGTGCAGCTTCAGCTTGTCCTTCTTGAACTTACGAATGGTGAGCGTCGGCCCGTCGATGGCGAGCGGCGGTGCAATCACGTTCACACGCGAGCCGTCCAGCAGGCGCGCGTCGCAGATCGGGGAGCTTTCATCGACGCGGCGGCCAACCTGGGACACGATGCGCTGACAGATGTTCATCAGCTGGGCATTGTCGCGGAAGCGGATGTTGGTGCGCTCGATCTTGCCGTTGACCTCGATATAGGTCGTATCGGCGCCGTTGACCATGATGTCAGCGATGTCATCGCGCGCCAGAAGCGGCTCGAGCGGTCCGTATCCGAGCACGTCGTTACAGATATCGTCGAGCAGGTATTCCTGCTCGGAGATCGACATCACGACGTTCTTGATACTGATGATTTCAACGACGATGTCGCGAATCTCTTCGCGCGCGCTTTCGGTATCGAGCTGCGCAAGCTGCGACAGGTCGATCGTGTCGATCAGCGCGTTGAAGACTGTTGTCTTGGTCGTGTAGTACTGATCCGAGTGCTGATTGACCTTCCGGACCGGTTCCGGCTTCAGCTCAGGCACTTTCAACTTCACGGAAGGTGCAGAGGACGCGCCTTGAGCGGCAGGTTTTGGCGCGGAAGCTGCCGCAGCCGGCTTCTGCGTCGCAGCGGGTGCGGGCGCCGAACCTGGAAGCGTCGTGACCGGTGAACCCGATCGTTTTCCGAAAGCCATGTGCTTACCTGTTCACTTCAGTGAAGATTCACTTGCCCAGAATTTTCTTGAGGAAAGATTTCTGTTCGATCTGGATTGCCCGGCCGGTGAGAAGCCCCGCCAGCTGGTCGATCGCCATCGAGGATTTGGCTGCCGGAGACGTCTCCGAAATCATCTGGCCGTTGTTCGCTGCCATGCCGAAGACTTCCGGCTCGAACGGCACAACGATATCCGGCTCCACGCCGATGGCGGCTGCGAAATCCTTCACCGGAATCTCGGGCCGTTTCGGCACGCCGCACATGTTGAGCACAAGGCGCGGCGCATGGTCGTTGACGCGGTGGCCCTTCAGCTGGTCGATCATGTTCTTGCCGTTGCGAAGCGAGGCGAGATCCGGCTGGCAGACGATGATCACTTCGTCCGAAGCGATCAGCGTGTTGCGCACCCAGCTGCTCCAGGCGTGCGGCATGTCGAGCACCATGTAGGGCACGTTGCGGCGCACGCTCTCGATCACCATCGCAAAGGATTCGTCGGGGATATCGATGATCTGGTTGATGTTGGCCGGCGCCGTGAACAGCGACAGGCGCTCGGTTGCGCGGGTCAGGAGGCGTTCGATCACTGCGTTGTCTGCGCGCTCGGGCGCCAGGAGGGCGTCCGCAATGGTCTGCGGTGTGTCCTGGTTGAAATCGAGCGCCGTCGTGCCGAACGAAAGATCGAGATCAACCAGCGTGGTGTTGACGAGCGTGTTCTCGGCCAGCGCCCAGGCAAGGTTGTGCGCGATGGTCGAGGCCCCTACCCCGCCCTTCGCACCGACGACCGAAATCTGCTTGCCGAGGAACGGCGCATCCGGATCCGTAAACAGGCTCGAGATCGAGCGGATGATCTGAAGCGGCTGGAATGGCGGGACGATGTACTCGGATACGCCGCGTGCGACCAGTTGCCGATAAAGCGCGATGTCGTTGACGGCGCCGATGACGAGAACCTTGACGTACTCGTCGCAGAACTCCGCCAACGTATCAATTTCGGCGAGAACCTGCGCCGCCTGGGCCGAAGATTCGACCATCAGGAGGTTGGGCGTGGCGCTGTGTCTGAGTTCCGCCACAGCGGCCGGAATACCGCCCGGCATGCAGTCGACCGTGGCGCGCCCCATGCGGCGGTCCTTGGCGCACAGCTGGATCAATTCGCGCGTTTCCTCGCGCTCATAGAAGAGCTTGATCGAAATCGCCGGGAGCAGCGCATCTCCGCCCTGCTCCAGCGGTATGAAGGTAGAGGCCGGCGGCGCCGTCGGCTTGGCAACAAAGTCCGTAACCGCCTGCACCGGCTGCGCAGCAGCATCCGTCACCGGACCAAAATCGTTCGCCCCGGTGAGCGTGTCTTCGTTGAATACGTCTTCGAACTCCGTGCCGAAGTCGTCCTCAAAAAGTGCCGTTTCCTTACCCATAGTACGCTTACTCCTGTTACCGGATGAACCGGCTTAGTCCACGGCGTTCGAGATCGCGCCAGATTCCTGACCCGACCGGACGGACGCGGTGGATTCGCCGAGCCGGAATTTCTCAAGGATGACATCGCGGCGCGCACTGTATGCAGGGCCGAGTTCGCGGCTGCCGAGCAGATCCGCCGGATCGGCGACCATGGCCGCAAGATTTGTGCGCACCGAGCAACCGAGCGTCGGCAGCGTGTTGTTCGAAGCGACATCGCTGAAATCGATCGACGCTTTGGAGGCACACTCCGGGGCGATCGCATCATAGGCCTGATAGGCAAGGATCATCGGCTGCGGCGCGGTATCGCCGGCGCCGTGCACTTCGCCAGCCAGCTCGTCATACTCGACGCCGCTTTCCCAGGCGATGGCACGCGCTTCGGCAATGGCGGTCACCGCCAGTTGCGCGTTGTTGCTCGTTTGCGGCAAGGACAGGACCAGCGGCCCGTGTCCCGTCTGCGTGTAGGCGCGCACGAAGCTGCGGATCCGGTCGCGGTCGGTGTCCGACAGTTCGCTTGCTTCTGCGGGCAGCGCGATTTCGAGGAACTCCGCGCGCTTGGTGACGCCGATCTCGTTCCGGCTGAGCGCCGTACCCTGAAGATCGGATTCAGACACTGCGGTTGGTGCGTAGCTGGCGCAGGCGCCGAGGGCCAGGAGGCCTGCACCGAATGCCAGGAATGTGAGCGGCTGTTTCGAAACGTTGGTCATATGGGGATCCCCTACTCTTCCACGAAGCCCACGGGGGCCCGGTAGTCTTCTGCCTTCACCGGCGCGCCGTCGCGGCCATAGGTTTCATTGAGTTTGCCAAAGAAGATCGTCTTGGCATCAGACGCGTTGGCGTAGCCGTCAGCCGGTGTCCGCATTTCGGACTTCGCCGCCGGGTTCACGAGATAAGGCGTCACGATGATAACGAGTTCGGTTTCTTCGGACAGGAAGTCACGCGACTGGAACAGGGCGCCGAGGATCGGCACTTTCTTGATGCCGGGCAGCTGGTCGAGCACCTGGCGGTCTTTGACCGAGATGAGACCGGCCATCATCATGGAACCGCCCGATGGCAGCTCAAGGACGGATTCGGCGCGGCGAACCGTCAGTGCCGGGAGGGTTACGCCCTGAATGATCTGCGTTTCGCCATCCGAGTTCGTTACGGTGCGAGCGGCCCCCTGGAAAGCGCCCTGCGATGTGAGCTCGGAAACCTCGGTGGATACCTTCAACGAGATCCGGTCTTCCGACAGCACGACCGGCGTGAAACTGAGGCCAACGCCGTAAGGCTTGAACTCGATCGTGATTTCATCGTCACTCTGCCCCACAGGCACCGGGAACTCACCGCCCGCGAGAAACTTCGAGCTTTCGCCTGACATCGTCACGATGTTTGGCTCGGCAAGCGTCTTCACGATGCCGATGCGCTCCAGCGCGTCCACGGCGAGACCGACTGAACTCTGGAGGCGGCCGCCCACATAGTTCGTGTAACCCGTATTCGCGGAGATACCGCCGAGGGCTTGGCCCTGCACGTTGAAGCCATTCGAAATACTGGCGCCCGAAGTATTCGAGAAGGGTCCGGTCGCCTGAACCGCCTGCTGCGCCGTACCAGTACCCAGCGTATTGAGCCCGAGATCCGGATCATAGAACAAGGGCTCGCCGCCCGAGATGATTTGCTGCAAGGACTGGGCTGCCAGCTCGCCAAACCCGGTTGAGCCGGAGACGTTGATGCCCAGTTGCTTGATGATGCTGCGCTGCATCTCGACGATGCGCACTTCCAGCAACACCTGATCCGGCGCGTTCACGTCCAGCATGTTGACGATCTGCGGCGCGGTATCACCGGTCGGGAAGTAGGCAGCGACGAGCTTGCGCACCTGATCGGACTGGGACAGGTTGTCCACCGAACCCGTCATCACGATGCTGCCATTCAGGCTTTCGAGCTTGACCCGAGCGTCCGGAACATGGCGAACGATCGACTCCTCAAGGGCCGTCATGTCGGTTTCGACATGCAGCGAAAGGTCGAGCAAGGTGCGGCCCTGGCGGTCGAAGATCAGCGCGCTGGTCTGGCCGTACTTCACACCGCGAAAGATGATCCGCTGCGCGGTCTGCACGACGGCGTCGGCGATCTCGGGATTGGCGATCACAACATCGGCGGCGGGAAGTTCAAGCTCGATGATCACGGACTTGTTGACCCCGACGGTGACGCTTCTGGAGACGTTGCTGCTGCCGGCGTCGGTGATCACCGTGCCCATCCCGCTCGGGACGGTTTGCGCAGGCACCGGCAAGGCCGGACCGAGGGTCAGGGCGGCGGAGACCGCGAGGATTTTGACTGTACGCATGGTTAGTTGCCCCCCACGCCCGCCGGTGCCGGCTGGCCGTTGCGGATAATCGTGATTCCGGCGCCGGCTGCGCCGCCGTCTTCGTCAAGCAGTTCGGTGCGCGGATCACGCTCCGTGCCGCTGATCTTGTTGTCGAGCGGGCGCAACGACAGCGACACTTCGCCGAGGCGCTGGCCCATCGCCAGGAGTTCGGCTTCGCGCGGTGACACTTCGAGCGTGGCGGTGCTACCGAGCCGGGCAGTCTCGCCTTCGGCCTCGGTCGAGAAGTTCTGGTCGATCGCCAGCACACGGACGTTCTGGACGATCGTCGTCGCAACCGTGCGCTCGATAATCCCGCGCTCCGGATCGCCTTTCTGGTCATAGGTCAGGATCAGGTCGACACGGTCGTTCGGGAGAATGAACCCGCCGGATGCCGATTCGGCGGAAATCTCGACCGAGATGGCGCGCATGTCCGGCTCCATCAGCGCGGCGAGCAAGCCTTGCTCGCCCTTCATCGCGATCTTCTGCGGCAGCACCGGCTCACCTTTGAACAGGGCCGCCTTGATGACAGCTCCGGTCAGTGTTTCGATGGATGTCGGCGCGGCCGTCTGAAGGTAGTAGCCCTCGACGACGTTGGCTTCCGGCCAGGGCGACCATTGGAGGTCCTCAGCCTTGACCGTCTCTCCAATCGCGATGTCGCGGGTGACGGTCAGGACTTCAACCTTGGAGACTTCCATCTCCTCGACCACCAATTTGTCCTTGGAAACGATCTCGGTCCGGACTTGCGGCTGGCTCAGCTGCATGACCAGGAAGGCTGCGCCTCCTGCGGCGGCGAGCGCCAGAAGAAGGATGATGATCCGCATCGGCGACATCAGGCGCCACTCCTCTTACTCGAACTTTTGTGGCCACCGCGGGACGCAGAAACCATCTTAATTGTTCCGGAAATTCGCACGCGCCGCCTAAAGGAGTGTTAACCGGAAACGCCGATCGCTTCATAAAGACTGGCCAGCATCAGAGAGTGCGGACCGGCAAGCATCGCGCCTGCCGCAATCGCGACACCATAAGGCACACCGGCCTTTGGCTCGAACGGCGCGCGCATGAAGCCTGGAACGGCTTCTGCCGGAACGCTCCGTCTGCCGATTAACAGAATCAGGGCGCAGGCACCGCCCGCGATGGCCATCCAGTAAAGGAAGGGCATGGCCGCGGCCGGCCCCATCCAGAGGACGACAGCGGGAATCATCTTGGCGTCCCCTCCCCCGAAGATCCGGAAGGCAAACAGCCCGAACGCCACGACAAATGCGAGACCGCCGGCGAGCAGATGACCGCCGAGAAGCTCGAGCGGCAATCCTGAAAAAAGCGCTGCAGGCAGGAACAGGGCTGCCAGCGTGATGTTCAGCCAGTTCGGGATCGTCAGCCGGTTCACGTCATGAAGCGCAGCGAAAATGCAAAGGGCCAGGAACAGGCCTGAAAGCAGAATCAGAATCATTTGGACAGGCTCCGGTTCGGTTAACCGGGGCACGCTGCCTCAAAAGGCTGAACGAAGCCTTTCCTCGCGCAGCCGCCGCTGGACCGCGAGCAGAAACGAAAAGAGCCGCCGGAGATAACTCCGGCGGCTCCCATTCAGTCAGATTGACCGTGTCTTATTAGACAGCGATCTCTTCAGCAACGGTGTTGAACGTGTCGTTAGCCGAGGTGCCGAGAGCGGTCACGCCGCCGATGATGGCAACTGCGATGAGGGCGGCGATCAGGCCGTACTCGATTGCGGTGGCGCCAGATTCGTCTTTCAGGAAACGTGCAAACATTGGAAACTCCCATCATGTGTTTTGACAAGTCCCGGCTTGAACTTTTCTTCCGGAACAGGGAGATATCTACACGGTCGGAGTTTCGGTCCGATTGAAGGAATCAGAAAACTCGTGAAGTGGTGTCAGGGTTTCGTTTACCGCAACTGAAGCAAACCTGAATACTGCGACTGCGGATACTTGATAGACTTCGCCCTATACAAGAAGACGGGACAGGCCAAGGTCTTTATCGTACCTGGGCGATCTGGTCGCACCGGTCGCACTCCTTATATAGGCGGCGCCTGCCGAGGGCTCCCGGTTAGCATTCAGTAAACCAAAATCTGGAATATTGCAGCATCCCTGGATGCTGGAGTTTCCGTACAATGACGATCTCGTCCAAAGCTGCCCTGTTCGGCGCGATTGCCGTTTCCTTTGCATCCGTCGCCGCGGCGGACCAGATCATGGTCGAGTCCAGCAAGACGATTGCCGTCCCTCTCAACGGCTCGGCCGCCAGCATCGTTATCGGCAACAAGAACATCGCCGATGTCGCCGTGCACAATGACCAACTCCTCTTCGTGACCGGCAAGAGCTATGGCACCACCAACCTCCTCGTGTTCGACAAGGCGGGCCACCAGATCTTCTCGTCCGATGTGCTGGTGAGCACCAACTCTTCGAGCCTGGTGACCGTCAACAAGTCTGGCCAGAGCTACACCTACGACTGCTCGCCGAACTGCCGCGCTGTCCTGAGCATCGGCGACCAGGCCGACCATTTCGCCGCCCTCATCGACCAGCAGCTGCAGTCCCAGACACTGACCGACGGCCAGTAAAGGCGCGCGCCCGCGCTGGCCAACGGCTAGATCGGTCAAATTGCAAGTATCGGGTCAACCACCTGCAAACCGGCACGTGCTAAGCCAATTGTCTCTGGATTAATTGGGGAACGGATCAATGACCGGCGCTTACGGCCTTAGTCTTACAGCCCGCCTCAGACGGCGCTGGGACAGCTTTGCCGACGATCGGCGCGGCGCAGCAGCGGTTGAGTTTGCGCTGATCGCGGCTCCGTTCTTCTTCCTGATCTTCGGGCTGCTTGAAGTCTGCCTCATCTTCATCATGTCGACCGTCATGGAGCACGCCGTTGGTGAAGCCTCCCGCGCCCTGCGCACCGGCGAAGCCCAACAGGCCGGCATAACCCAGGCTCAGTTTCGGGCGAACGTTTGCGCCGAACTGATGGACCTGCTCGACTGCGACGCCGGGCTCCACATCGATGTTCGCACAGCCGCAAACTTTGGCGCAACGCCCGGCGGCTCGCCGCTGGACGCAGATGGCGAGTTCGACGATTCCGGTTTCACGTTCCAGCCTGGCGGCGCCAATGACATCGTCACGGTTCGCGTGTTCTACGAATGGGACCTGATCACCCCCTTCATCTCGCAACCGCTCGCGAACATGTCCGGGAACAAGCATCTGTTGCAGACGAGTGCCGTGTTCCGCACTGAGCCGTACGGAACCTGAACCATGACCGTTCTCAAGTTTCTCGCATCGCTGAACCGCCGCACGCGCTGGCGCGGGATTAAAGGCCTCTGGTACAACGAAAAAGGCGTCTCCGCCGTCGAGTTCGCCCTGATCGCGCCGGTTATGGTGCTGATCTATTTCGGCTGTATCGAACTCAGTCTCCTGATGCGCGCGGACCGTCGCGTGACATCGACGGCTTCAAGCCTAGGAGACCTGACCGCCCGTCTCGTCACGGTCACGGACGCCGACATGCAGGATCTCTACAACGCCGCAACGGTGCTGATGGAGCCCTACCCCGCCGCCAGCACACGGATGCGGATTACCTCGGTCGTGGACAATGGCGATGGACAGACCCGCGTCGACTGGTCGGACGGTTTCAACATGACGCCTTATGCCCCGAATACAGCGATCACGATCCCGGCCGGCATTGTCGCCTCGCCCGGATCGGTGATCGTGGCGGAAGTCGAGTTCGACTATGTCAGCTCGGTCGGCATGGTGCTCGACGCCTCGCGCACGGTGAAGGACACCTTCTACCTGCGACCGCGCCGCGTCTCGTCCATCGCCCGCAGCAATGATGCCGATCCCGCGACCGGTTTCGGGCCGGCGAGCTAGACGCCGGCCCGAAGCCGGATGAGGTCTACCGGGTCTCGTCCGCGTGCTTGGGCGCCTGGACTTTCCAGAGCACGATCAGCCCGACCAGGAACATGAATCCGATCCCGCCCATGCCGATCCGCTGATTGCCGGTCAGCCAGGTCAGCAGGCTGACGATTCCCGGTCCCATCCACACGGTGACGGTACCAGCAATCGCGTAAAGACCGAAGAACTCTCCGATCCGCTCACGCGGCGCAATGTGTACCAGCATGTACCGGCTCGAGGAGATCGAGGCGACCACGGCAATGGCGGTCGGGATCACGAACAGGAAGTAGGTGATATCCGACAGCGTGTCGAAGAACGGGCTGTTCCAAACCGGCTCGCCGCTCGGGATGAGGCCGAACAGGAGCGAGTCCGGTGTGATCGAAAGCTGCGCGAGCAGCAGGACGACAAGGATCGAAATCTCCCAGACGAGGGCCATTTTCGGACCGAGATGGCGGTCCAGGAAGCCGCCGAGGAAGCCGCCGATCGCGCCAAAAAGGACGCCGGTGATTCCGAAGAACAGGATCTCCACGCCGGACCAGCCGAGGAAGGTGCTCGCGAAGACGGCGCCGAGTGTCAGCAGGGCCGACATCGCATCCGCATAGATCGTCCTTGCGATCAGGAACCGCATGGTTTGGGGATGGTCCTTGAAGAGACCCTGCAAATAGCTCCAGAACACCCCTGCCCTCTGGAAGATCGAATGGCGCTTCTGGCCATCGACCGGCTCCCCCAGGAACACGTCGGCGGCCGCGCGTTTCCATGTCAGGCCGCCCGGTGCGCCGTCCGGCATGAACATGAAGAACGGGATCACCAACAGCAGCATCCAGACGGCTACGAACGGTCCCGAAAATCGCTGCGGCGCGTTCGTTTCGCGGTCGAGTGCAATCAATTGTTCGTCCGCGGCAAACGGCAGGCCGGACCCCGGCAGCAGCAGGCCGAACAGGAAGAAGAACAGGATGCCGACGCTGAGCAGGTTGCCCGTCGCAAGTCCAAGACCCGAGATGAACGGCAGAGCACCGGGTCGTCCGGCAGAAGGCAGCATCGCGTTGTGCAGCACTTCCGAATATCCGTAACAGCAGTACGCGATCGCGAGCACCACCATCGTCGGCCACATGGTCAGCGGGCCTTCGGGCCTCGCCCACCAGAGGGCAAAGGAACACGCCGCCAGCAGCGCCACAAAGAACATGAGCGGCGGCTTTCTCTGACCCGCCTTGTCGGCGATGACACCCAGAAAGGGCGCTGTCAAAGCCGTCACGATGCCGGCGATCGTGATCGTCAGGCCGGACAGGCTGAGCGCCTCGGCCCCGCCACCTGCCAGCACCGACGCGAAGTACGGCGCGAAAATGTAGATGACGATCAGGTTGTAATAGGGGTTGCGCGCGCCTTCGAAGATCGCCCAGGCCAAGCCCTTGATCCCGAAGGGACCACCTTCCGCGGCAACATAAGACGATGTCTCGCCCGTTTGCGGGCCGTCGGCGGTTGATACGATCGGAGTACTCATGCGTGTCCTGTCCCTCAGGCGTCTGGCGCGCCTTCCCTCTGAAATCAGACTGCGTTATTCGGAACGCGAGGGGAAGCCTTTCCGGCACACAGCAAGTGTTGACCTCACGGGAACTGTCGCATGATGCCCCCGGCCCGAACCGCGCTCCTCCTCGCATGGCTCGCCTCTGGCTGCGCGTCCGTGCCGGGAACGGACCGGCCGGTGCCGCTCGACGCCGGTTACGCCGCACGCGAGTTGGGCGCGAGCAAGCCGTCGGACCGGTGCGGGCCGGAGTTCATTTCCGATCACTTGCCAAAGTCCATCGTGTCGCTGATGGGCCCGGTGCTGGACGGCTCGTTCCGGCCGGTCTGCGCACGCCACGATGCCTGCTATGAGCTGCGCGAACAGACGCAGGCCTGGTGCGATGACCGCATGCACACGGAGATGCTGGATATCTGTAACGCAAACCGCTCGGAGACGTCCGCTGGCGCCGCCCTCTGCCGCATGCGGGCCCGGCTCTATTTCAACATGGTGGACAATACCTACGGCGCCTATTCCTATCATGGGTCAGCAGGCGGAGAGATTGCCGGTGTGGACGTCATGGACGCGCCGAATGGCGAACTCGAAATCTGCGTCACCGCAAGGAACTCAACGCCTTTGCTGCAAGAATACATCGTTGAGCTGCGCAGCGGTGACGGGCGCCGGATTGCCCGCGCGCCAGTCGCCGGCGAGCGGAGCGTGCGCGCCGGCGAAACCGGAACGCTATGCCTTGGAACCGCGGCCTCAGCTTACTGGAACCTGAAGCGGATCGCCTCGCCGGTCACGATCCGTCTGCTCGCGGACGATCCGGACTCACTCGCGATGGCGAATGATATCGTCGTGGTAACGGAGCAACTGTTGGACCTGCCGGACGCGCCGATAGGCTAAAGCTTGCCGGCCAGTTCGCCTGCATACTTGGTGATATCCCCTGCCCCGAGACAAACCACCATCGCGCCGGGCACAGCGAGCGGGCGGACCGCATCGGCGAGTCCTGAGAGGCCTTCGAGCACATCTGCGCTCTTGTGCCCGTGGCGGCGGATCGAGTTGACGAGCGCTTCGCTCGTGACCCCCGGAATCGGCGTCTCGCCCGCTTCGTAGACGGGGGCGACCAGGACATGGTCCGCCGCGTCGAAGCAGGTCGAGAACTGCTCGAACAGGTCGTTCAGGCGCGAATACCGGTGCGGCTGGCAAACAGCGATGAGCGTCTCCTTGCCTTGCATGGCCCGCGCCGCCTTCAGCACAGCCGCGATCTCGACCGGATGGTGGCCGTAATCGTCGATGATCTTGACCGGCGCGGCGCCGGGCTCCGGCGTCCACTCCCCGACAGCCGAAAACCGCCGCTTCACACCGCCGAACTTTGCGAGCGCCGCGCGCATCTGGTCATCGCTGGCGCCGAGTTCCAGCGCGACCGCAATCGCCGCCAGCGCGTTCTGCACATTGTGCTCACCTGCCATCGGCAGCGTGAACGCCTCGATCATCCGCGCCCCGCCCGAAGCTGGGCGGTTGATCTCGACATCAAAATGCGCGCCACTGAGATCCGTACTTAGATTCACGGCGCGCACGTCCGCTTGCAGATTGAAGCCATACGTGATGCGGCGTCGGTCCGTGACGCGGGCGGCCAGCGCCTGGACTTCCGGATGATCCGTACAAAGAACGGCGAAACCATAAAACGGCAGGTTCTCGACGAAGGTGTCGAACGCCTCGCGCAGCCGGTCCATGGTGCCGTAATGGTCCATGTGTTCGGGATCGATATTGGTCACGATCGCGCAGGTCGGATGCAGCTTGGCAAAGGTGCCATCGCTTTCATCGCTTTCGACGACCATCCAGTCACTTTCGCCCGCCTTGTAGTTCGAGCCATAGGCATGGATGATGCCGCCATTGATCA
>JAIXVM010000255.1 GCA_027482995.1 Hyphomonadaceae bacterium
CCTTCAGCCGGGCCAGTACGTCTCCGAGGGCGACTTCGTTGCCACCCTGGTTGGCACGCAGTCCGGAATGTACGTGGACTTCACGTTGCCGCAGGACGCGGTGGCCGCGCTCGACAAAAAGCAACCGGTCCGTGTACTGATTGCCGGACAGACGTTTGACGCGCGCATCGTCGCGACTGAGCCTAGCATCGACGCGGCATCCCGCAGCCTCGGCTACCGCGCCGTCATCGAAAACTACAAAGGCGCCCTGCCCGCTGGTAGCCTGGTAACCGTTGAAGCGGACGCCGGCGCGATGCGCGATACGGTCGTCGTGCCGCGCACCGCCGTCTTGAGAAGCCCTTATGGCAGCACCGTATTTGCCTTGCAGGAAAAGGACGGCCAGACCCGCGCCAAGGCCCTGCTCGTGGAACTCGGACCTGCCCTCGGCAGTGATCAGGTCATTGTGAATTCCGGTCTGGACGCGGGGACCATCATCGCGGCGGACGGCGTTTTCAAACTCCGGGATGGCGGCCTCGTCCGCCCCGTGACGGAAGACGAGAGAGCCAAGGCTGTCGCCGCGAAGGGTGCGGCCGAGCCCAAGGCGGAGAACAAGCAGTGAGCGGCGAGACGACCTCCGAAAGCACCGCAGCGCAGCGCACGACAATTGTCGACATCTTCGTCAAGCGGCCGGTGCTCGCCATCGTGCTCAGCCTGTTCGTGCTGCTGATCGGACTGCGCGCGGCCTTCAGTCTTCCGGTGCAGCAATACCCCAGGATTGATGCCTCGAGCCTGATTATCACGACAGTTTATGTCGGTGCGCCCGCTGAAACTGTCAGGGGTTTCATCACCGAACCGGTCGAACGCGCCGTGTCCGCCATTCCCGATGTCGACTATGTGGACAGCGTGACGACCGCAGGCGTGTCGACGGTAACGGTCTGGCTGAACTTCGACGCCGACAGCGCCGCCGCCCTCGCCCGCGTTACGGCGCAGCTCAACGGCATCGCATCCGACCTGCCTGAAGAGGCGGAATCGCCCAGTGTGGAAGTGCGCCGCGTGGACCGTCCGCAGGCCCTCTTCTACATCGCGGTCACGTCGGAACAGCGATCGCTCTCGCAGATCACGGAATATCTCTCGCGTGAAGTGCAGCCCGTCATGTCGTCCCTGCCGGGCGTGCAGCGGATTGGCCTCGAAGGCTCGCGGCCGACGGCGATGCGGATCTGGCTCGATCCGGTAAAGATGGCCTCCTTCGACATCAGCCCCACCGACCTTCGCGCCGCGCTGACCCGCAACAACGTGCTGTCGCCGATCGGCTCGTCCGAGAATGCGGAAGTCGAAACAGACTTGCTCGTCGAGACGGTGCTCAAGACGCCGGAAGACTTCGAACGCCTGGTCGTCAAGCGCGAGGGCCGGTCAGTCATCCGTCTGTCGGACATTGCCCGCGTCGAACTCGGCGCCGAGAACCCGACGCTGGATGTGCGCTACAATACGCAGGAAGCGGTATACCTGTCCGTTTGGCCTGCGGTGGGCGCAAACGAGATCGATATCGGCGACGCGGTTTATGCCGCGCTTGACAAGGCCCGCGCATCGGCGCCAGCGGACATCTCTATTCGCACCGCCTATGACGGAACACTGTACACCCGCGACGCGCTCGAGGAGATCGGCAAGACGCTGGCCGAGACCATCCTGATCGTTGGTGTCGTCGTGGTTCTGTTCCTGGGATCATTCCGCACGGCGCTCGTTCCGCTCGTGGCGATCCCGATTTCGCTGCTCGGCGCGGTGGCGGCCATGTCGGCGCTCGGGTTTTCTCTGAATCTGTTGACGATCCTTGCCATCGTGCTGGCCGTTGGTCTTGTGGTCGATGACGCGATCGTGGTCGTCGAAAACACGATGCGGCACGTGCGGGACGGTATGCCCCGCGTGGACGCTGCGCTGCTTAGCGTGCGTGAGTTGTTCCTGCCGATCATTTCGATGACCATCACGCTGGCCGCGGTCTATGCCCCGATCGGGTTCCTCGGCGGACTGACCGGTGCGTTGTTCAAGGAGTTCGCCTTTACGCTGGCCACCGCCGTGATCGTCTCCGGTATCGTCGCACTGACGCTGTCGCCGATCATGAGCGCGATGGTGGCAAGCCGCACCGATGAAGGTCCGGTGGCGCGGATTGCTCATTCCGGCTTTGAAAGCATCCGAAAGTTCTATGAGCCGCTGCTGGATATCGCCCTCGCCAATCGCGGTCCTGTGCTGCTGTTCTCGGGCGTCATGCTCGCGATTGCACCGCTGATGTATGCCTTTTCGCTGCGGGAGTTGGCGCCCATCGAGGACCAGGGTTCGATCAACGTGGTACTCGCGTCCGCGCCGGATGCCTCGCTCGACTATACGGTCGAGTATGCCAACGGGGTCGTGGACAAGCTGCTGACGATGCCGGGAGCGGACTATGTCTGGTCCGTTCGCACGGCGCAGGGCGGCTTCGGCGGCCTCGAATTCAAGCCGTGGAAAGAGCGCGAGGAGACGGCGCCGGACCTGCTGCAGCCGACCTTCTTCAAGGTGGGCGAAGCACCCGGCGTGACGGCGTTCCCGGTCCTCCCGTCATCGCTGCCGAATGCCGGCAATTACGATGTCGAACTCGTTGTGCTCTCCAGCGCGACGCCGGAACAGATGTTGCCCTATGCGCAACAAATGGTGACGGCGGCGCTCGGCAGCGGCAGTTTCATCTTTGCCGATACCGATCTCAAGATCGACCGCGGCACGACGCGGATCGATCTCGACCGCGACCGGATTGCCGACCTCGGCATGGATGTCGCCGATGTCAGCCAGCAACTCGGAACGCTGCTCGCTGGCGCGCGGGTCAACCGGTTCGATTACCAGGGGCGCTCGTATGAGGTGATCCCGCAGATCGAGGACGCTGGACGCCTGTCACCGGCTTCGCTGGATGTGATCCGTATACAGACGCCAACGGGCGAGCTGATTCCGCTCTCGGCAATTGCCACGCTCGTGGACGAGACAGCACCGCGCGCGCTCGGTCGCTTCCAGCAGCTCAACGCCTTCCGTGTATTCGGCGGCCTTGTGCCGGGAACGACGAAGGAAACGGGCCTCGCGACGCTCGAGGCGGCGGCCGAGCAGATCCTGCCGCAGAATTACAGCCTCGATTACGCGGGCGAGTCCCGTCAGATCCGGCAGGAGGGCGAAACGCTTGCGGGCGTACTCGTGATCTCGATCGCGTTCGTCTACCTTCTGCTCGCGGCGCAGTTCCAGAGCTTCCGGGATCCGCTGATCGTCCTGCTCGGCTCGGTGCCGCTGGCGCTTTCGGGGGCGCTGATGTTCACCTTCCTCGATTTCACGACGATCAACATCTTCACGCAGATCGGTCTCATCACGCTCGTCGGCCTGATCGCCAAGAACGGCATCCTGATTGTCGAGTTCGGCAACGAGCTGCAGGCCCGGGGGCTCAGCCGCTTCAAGGCGGCGCGGGAAGCGGCCTTGGTGCGGCTGCGGCCTGTGCTGATGACGACGCTGGCCACCGTGTTCGGCCACCTACCCCTGATCCTCGTCGCAGGACCGGGCGCCGGGGCACGCAACTCCATCGGTTTCGTGCTGGTCGGCGGCATGGTGATCGGCACGATCTTTACCCTGTTCGCTGTGCCGGCGCTCTATTCGATGCTGGCCAGCCGCAAAACGGCCGAAACGCACGAGGAGCCCCACGCGGGTCAGCCCGTCGCCGCGACCTGATCGCGGAGCTGGGTCCTTTCCATCCGAACGCTGCGCGCTCGCCCGCCCCGGCGAGCGCGCAACGCGTTTTCCGGCGGGTCCGGACGCTACGTCATGGCATTTCGGACACCGGAACCGGCTTGCCGGTATTTTTAAAACGTGTTCTATTTTTTGAAACGATACGGGGAAACGCAAAATGCCTGCCGCAGAGCTTTCTACAGTCCGCAAATCCATCCTGCCGCAGGTCGGCGACACCTGGCAGTCCATCGCCGCCCGGATGCTTCCGGCTGTGGCCGAGGCTGAAGCGGTTTCCAAGCTCCAGAGCTGGAACCTCCATGTTTTCATGCGCGCGGCAGGCGCCGCTGGCAGCGTGCGAGGCAGCAACCCGATCCTGCCCAGCGATGTCATCTTCGTCGAGCCACCCCTCGCCAAAGCATGAGCAGCGCGACGATCAGCGACGTCCAGGTTGCGGCCGCCCATGATGGCGACGCCGAACTGGTCGTGACGCTGGCCTACGAAAACGGGGGCCGCTCGCTGGTCGCGCTTGATGAATTCGCCGTCCGCACGCTCTTGAAATCCTGCGGGGCAACATCCGCCGACGGCCTGATCGGCGCCGGATGGGAACACGTCCGCGACGCGCTTGTCGCCTCATCCAGCCGGTATGGCTGACAACAGAACACAGAACTCCTGGGAGGAACTTGAAATGTACGATCTGGTGATCAGAAATGGCCGTGTGGTCGATGGCTCCGGCATGCCGGCCTACAATGCCGACATCGCGCTCAGCGGAAACCGCATCGCGAAAATCGGGCGGATCTCTGAAAAAGGCCGTAAGGAAATCGACGCTGAAGGCAAAGTCGTCTCGCCCGGCTTCATCGATCCGCACACGCACTTTGACGCCCAGCTCCTCTGGGACGGCTATGCGAAGCCCGCCCTCTCGCACGGCGTCACCACCATTGTTCCCGGCAACTGCTCGCTTTCCCTCGCACCGCTTCGTGCCGAGTACCGCACCAAGCTGGTCGGCATGTTCAACCAGATCGAAGAGATGCCGCTGAAGGCCTTCAAGGAAGGCGTCGTCTGGGACTGGGAAACCTTCTCCGAATACATCACGCGCATCCGCAAGGGCCTCGCCATCAACGTCGCGCCACTCGTCGGCCACTCGGTCATCCGCCTCTGGGTGATGGGAGACGCGGCCATGGAGCGCACCGCCACCGCTGAAGAAATCACTGCCATGCAGGGCGTCCTGCGCGAATGCCTCGACGCCGGTGCCATCGGCCTGTCCACCAGCTATGTGGACATGGACGAGAAGCTCCAGCCCGTCCCGAGCCGCTACGCGGACGCCGGCGAAGTCGAAGCCCTTGCCAGCGTGCTCGGCGAATACGGCCGCATCCTGCAGATCGTGCCGGAATTCTACGACGCCGACCTCACCATCGCGCGCCTCGATCAGCTGGCTGAAATCTCGCTGAAGTACGCAATTCCCACCACGTTCTCGCCGCTCTTTGTCAACGCGGACAACGTCGACGCCGTCGACCGTGTGATGCGCCGTGTCGATGAACAGTTCGCCCGCGGCGCCCGCGTCTGGCCGCAAGTCCAGACCCGCCCCATCGACATCAGCTTCTGCTTCGCAGTGCCGAGCCTTCTCTTCATCCGCCTGCCCGGCTGGTATCGCATCATGCGCTTCGGCACGCCGGATCAGATCGTCGCTGCGTTCAAGGACCCCGCGACCCGCGAGAAGCTCGTCGCCGAG
>JAIXVM010000023.1 GCA_027482995.1 Hyphomonadaceae bacterium
ACCGTATCGGCCTCGAGAACCCGCGCGCCGCCATCATCGCGTCGCCGGAAATCCGGGGAGCGGATGGCAAGATCAAGGGTTATGACCGGATCACCGGCCTGAAGGCCGCGATGGACGCCATCGACATTGTCGGCCTGCCGGCGATCATCCGCCCCGCCTTCACGCTGGGCGGCACCGGCGGCGGCATCGCCTACAATGTGCAGGAGTATGAAGAGATCTGCCGCACCGGCCTCGCGGCCTCCCCCAATGCGCAGATCCTCGTCGATGAAAGCCTGCTCGGCTGGAAAGAGTTCGAGATGGAAGTTGTCCGCGACACGGCGGACAATTGCATCATCATCTGCTCCATCGAGAACATCGATCCGATGGGCGTGCATACCGGCGACTCGATCACGGTGGCGCCGGCGCTGACGCTCACGGACAAAGAGTATCAGGTGATGCGCAACGCCTCGATCGCGGTGCTCCGCGAGATCGGCGTGGAGACCGGCGGCTCGAACGTGCAGTTCGCGGTGAACCCGAAAGATGGCCGGCTCGTCGTCATCGAGATGAACCCGCGCGTCTCGCGCTCCTCGGCGCTCGCTTCGAAGGCCACCGGCTTTCCGATTGCGAAAGTCGCCGCGAAGCTTGCCGTCGGCTACACGCTCGACGAATTGGACAACGACATCACCGGCGTGACGCCGGCCTCGTTCGAGCCGACGATCGACTACGTCGTCACCAAGATCCCGCGCTTTGCGTTCGAGAAGTACAAGGGCGCCGAGCCGGTCCTGACGACCGCGATGAAATCGGTTGGCGAAGCGATGGCCATCGGGCGCAGCTTCCAGGAGAGCCTGCAGAAGGCGCTCTGTTCGCTGGAGACCGGTCTCTCCGGCCTCAACGAGATGGAATTCGAGAGCGAGGACGCGCTGCGACTTGCCCTCGGCATTCAGTCCCCGGACCGTCTGCGCGTCACCGCGCAGGCCTTCCGCATGGGCCTCAGCGTCGAGGACGTGAACGCCGTTACGTCTTATGATCCCTGGTTCCTTCGCCAGATCGAAGACATCGTGAAAACCGAAGCCGGCATCAAGGCGAACGGCCTGCCGAAGACGGCGCACGAGTTGATCGAATTGAAGTCCAAGGGCTTCTCGGACAAGCGGCTGGGCGAACTTGTGGGTCAGGCCGAAGGCTGGGTGCGAGGTCTGCGCCATTCGCTGAACGTGCGGCCCGTCTACAAGCGGATTGATACGTGTGCGGCAGAATTCGCCGCCAAGACGCCTTACCTTTACTCGACTTACGAACATGCCGCCTTCGGCCAGGCGGAGCCCGACTGCGAGGCCCTGCCTTCGACGCGCAAGAAAGCGATGATTCTCGGCGGCGGACCGAACCGCATCGGCCAGGGCATCGAGTTCGACTATTGCTGTTGCCATGCCGCCTTCGCGATGAAGGATCTCAGCATCGAGTCGATCATGGTCAACTGCAACCCGGAAACGGTGTCTACGGACTATGATACGTCGGACCGTCTCTATTTCGAGCCGCTGACGATTGAGCACGTGATGGAGATCGTGCACAAGGAGCAGATCGCTGGAGAGCTGCTCGGCCTGATCGTGCAATTTGGCGGGCAGACGCCGCTGAAACTGGCGGGCCCCTTGCACAAGGAAAAGGTGCCGATCCTCGGCACGACGCCGCAATCCATCGACCTCGCCGAAGACCGCGAACAGTTTGCGCGCGTGCTCGACGATCTCGGCATCCGGCAGGCGCCCTCGCGCACCGCGCGCAGCGTCGAGGAAGCGGAAGTGAAGGCCAACGAGATCGGCTACCCCGTCATGCTGCGCCCCTCCTTCGTGCTCGGCGGACGGGCGATGGAGATTGCACGCTCGGATGAGGATCTGCGGACCTTTGCCGCCGAAGCGCTGGCCGTCTCCGGAGATGCCTCGCTGTTCATCGACCGCTATCTCTCGGATGCAATCGAAGTGGACGTGGACGCCATCTGCGACGGGCGCGATGTGCACGTCGCCGGCATCATGGAACATATCGAAGAAGCAGGCGTGCATTCGGGCGACTCCGCCTGTGCGCTGCCGCCCTTTACATTGTCGCCGAGCCTGCAGGGCCGGATCGCAGAGCAGACCATCGCGCTCGCCCGCCGCCTGAATGTCCGGGGCCTGATCAATATCCAGTTCGCCGTGAAGGGCGAGGATATCTACGTGCTCGAAGCCAACCCCCGCGCGAGCCGCACGGTGCCGTTCGTGGCCAAGGCGGTCGGCGCGCCGATTGCCGCCATCGCGGCCAAGGTCATGGCCGGCCGCCCGCTGGCCGACTTTGACCTGCGCCACGCCAACCCGCGCCGCATCGCCATCAAGGAAGCAGTGTTCCCGTTCGCGCGCTTCCCGGGTGTCGATCCGCAGCTTGGCCCGGAAATGCGCTCGACCGGCGAAGTCATGGGCTGGGACGATGATTTCGGCATGGCCTTCCTGAAAAGCCAGCTCGGCGGCGGCATCCGCCTGCCGGAAGAAGGCGCCGTGTTCATTTCCGTGCGCGACAGCGACAAGCCCGGCGCCGTGGAAGCGGCGCGAAATCTGGTGCGGATGGGCTTCACCATCATCGCCACGAGCGGCACGGCAACCCACCTGGAAGCCAGCGGCGTGCCCATCCGGCGGGTCAACAAGGTGCTTGAAGGCCAGCCGCATATCGTCGACGCGATGATCAATGGCGACGTGCAGCTGATGTTCAACACGACCGAAGGCGCCGCCTCGCTAGCCGACTCCGCCTCGATCCGGCGCACGGCCGTGGCACGAAAGATCCCGTATTTCACAACCCTTGCAGCCTCGATTGCCGCTGTTCAGGCCATTGCAAGCTTGAAAACACAGGAAATCTCCGTCCGCGCCTTGCAAAGCCCCTGAGCTGGCCCCACTTGACGCGATTGGTTTTTGAAACCACGCTTTCAAGCCGCGCAAGATGAGGAAAACTCACGATGGAACGCATACCGATGACCGCCGAAGGCCACGCTGCCCTGCAGGCTGAACTCAAGGTTTTGAAGTCCGTTGAGCGGCCGAGCATCATTGCGGCCATTTCCGAGGCCCGCTCGCACGGCGACCTGTCCGAGAACGCCGAGTATCATGCGGCGAAAGAGAAGCAGAGCTTCATCGAAGGGCGCATCAGCGAGCTCGATGACAAGCTGGCGCGCGCCGATGTGATCGATATCAGCAAGCTCGGCGGAAAGAAGATCCGCTTTGGCGCAACGGTGACGATCATTGACGTCGATACCGAAGAAAAATTCACCTACAAGATTGTGGGTGAAGACGAAGCCAATGTGAAATCCGGCAAGATTTCCGTGACCTCGCCGCTGGCGCGCGCGCTTATCGGCAAGGAAGCGGGCGAAGAAGCTGAAGTGGCCGCGCCCTCGGGCGCCCGTGCCTACGAGATCAGCAAGGTCGTTTACAAGTAAGGAACGCCGATGGGTTCGCCCGTGCCGTCGCTAGGGCCATCCATCTGGGCTGTCTCCGATGGGCGCGCCGGAAACGTCTCGCAGGTGCGGGCGCTGGCGCAGGCCTTGGGCGAGCCCGGCCGGTGGATGCGCCTTGCGCACATTCAAGGCAAGGCGCACCGGGCTGAGCCTCTGATTCTGACGCCGCGCGCGCCCTGGACGTGGTTTTCAGCGGACCGCTGGCCGGCAGTTCTTCAGTCGCTGCCGGAAGCGCAGCGCCCGCTGCTCGCGCCGCCGTGGCCGGATATCTGGATTGCCGCGGGACGGCGTTCGGCTGCGTTCACGAAATTCGTCCGTGAACGGTCAGGTGGCAAGACCTTCACGATCCAGGTTCTGGATCCCTATATCCGTGCCTCGAACTTCGACCTGCTGGTGGTGCCGGAGCATGACGGACTGAGCGGACCGAACGTGGTGTCCACCGTGGGCTCGCCCGTCTATGTTTCGCCAGACACGCTGGAAGAAACCGGCCAGATTTTCGCACCGCTGGCGGACGATACCAACCGCACCGTCGCCGTGATCCTTGGCGGCAATTCCAAAGTGCACACGTTCACTCAAGCAGCGGCAACCAAACTGGAGGCGCAGCTGCGCGCCCTCACCGCTGAAGGTTGGCGGCTGCGTATCACCGCGTCTCGCCGCACGCCGATCGAGATCGTCACCCAGTTCCGCAGGCTGGCGGACATGACCGGCGGCAAGTTCTGGGCGGGCGCGCAGGACGGTGCAAACCCCTATCTCGCCTGGCTTATGTTCTCGAAGGCCGCAATCGTCACCGAGGACAGCGCGAACATGTTGTCGGACGCCGCGTGGCACGGCCTGCCGGTGCACATCGCGCCGCTGGAGGGCCGGGCCGCGAAATTCGACAAGCTGCACGAAAGCCTGATAGCGCGCGGCGCGGCGCGGCGCTTCACCGGCACACTCGATCAGTGGACGTATGAACCGCTGAGGGAAGCCGACCGCGTGGCAGACCTGATCGTCGCCAAGCTTCTGGAGCGCCATCCGGCGCCCGAGTTCAAGAGCGGCGTGGTGGCACCGGACTGGCTGAGCTAGGCCTGCGCCACGCGCTCATCGGCGGGCAAGGGTTTCGCAATGAACCCACCACCGAGAATCCGGGTTGAGCCTTCCGGATCATACAGAACAGCCGCCTGTCCACGTGCGACGCCTTCTTCGGGCGCGTCGAAAAAAACAGCCGGTTGACCATCTTCATAGCCGAGATGGCCCGGAACCGGGGGCCGCGTGGACCGTACACGGATCAGCACGCGGGCTGCGTTGCGCGCGGCCTCTTCCAGACTGCCCTGCCCGAGCCAGTTCAGCTCTTCGAGCAGCAGGCCGCGCGTCATCAGCGCCTCGCGCGGGCCGACGAGGACACGGCGTTTCGGCGCGTCGATCTTGACGACGAACAGCGGTTCGCCGGTGGCGACGCCGAGGCCGCGGCGCTGGCCGATCGTATAGTTGATGACGCCGTCATGCTCGCCGAGCACGCGGCCGTCGAGGTGCACGACGTCGCCGGCGCGCCCTGATCCCGGGCGCAGCTTCTCGACGACCTTGGCGTAGGAGCCTTCGGGCACGAAGCAGATGTCTTGGCTATCCGGCTTGGCCGCGACGGGCAGCGCAAACTTCTCGGCCAGTTCGCGAACCTCCGTCTTCGGAAGATCGCCCAGCGGGAAGCGCAGGTAATCGAGCTGCGCGCGCGTGGTGGCGAACAGGAAGTAGGACTGGTCACGGCTCGCATCACGGGCACGGTGAAGCTCCGGCCCGTGCGGACCATCCGCGCGGCGGATATAGTGGCCGGTTGCGAGACAGTCGGCGCCAA
>JAIXVM010000028.1 GCA_027482995.1 Hyphomonadaceae bacterium
ACCGAAAAACCGTCCGCGACACTATGCTGCGCAGTTTGGCCACATCCCGGCTGGCCCTTTACCATCATATCATCCGCAGGCGGGCGGATCCTGAACTGGAAGGTACGTTCACGAACCAGTTCGCCAGCGCGATCGACCGTGCCTGGAAGGGTCGCATCAGCGCGAAAAAGCTGCTCGCGAATGACCTGTTCCTGACGGTGGTGCGCCGGCCGTCACAAGGCCAGATGGGCTGGCTTGATGGGCTCCTGCAAGCGGGCGCTTCCGGTAATGCTGCATCAAACCTCGCCCGGGAACGCCGGGATCTTGACGCTACGCGCGAAAGCCTGCTCGCCGCCCTTGCGCCTTATGGTCCGCGTGTCCTGAGCGTCTATGAGGGGCCGCAGGGCAGGTGCTCTGAGCTTCTGGAGATGTTCGCATGCATTTATAACGGGTTTTACCGCCCCGTTGAGCTGCCAATGCGTGACGCGAGCGCGGCGATCCCGTGCCGAAGAATCAGTTTCGGCTCCGACGCAGTGGAACTTGCCCCGACGCGCCATCAGCGCGCCAGCTTTGGGGCCATGATTTCCCTGAAAGAGTATCCTCCGCACACGTCACCGGGCCAGTTCGACAACCTTATGCGCCTGCCGCATGAATTTGTACTGACGGAAAGTTTTGCCTTTGCAGAGCGCCAGAGCGCGCTTGACCGGATGAATCTTGCGTTACGGCGGATGCGGGCTGCGGACGACGACGCACGCACGTTGCAAGGCGACCTTATGCTGGCCAAAGACGACCTGTCTGCAGGACGGGCAGCCTTCGGCGAACATCATATCACTGTCCTGGTCCGCTCCGACGAACTAGAGACACTTCACGAAGCGGCAGGCGAGATCCGGGCGGCGTTCTCCGAAGTCGGCGCGATAGCGGTGCGCGAAGAGTCGGCACTCGAGCCCTCATTTTGGGCTCAGTTTCCCGGCGCGTTCAAGTTCATCCCGCGCCGGTCCTTGATCTCATCCGCCAACTTCGCCGGGATGGCGAGCTTTCACAATCATCCCCTCGGGCAGGCACAGGCCAACCATTGGGGGCCAGCCGTCACGGTGTTGGAGACGACGGCGTCCTCGCCTTATTTTTTCAACTTCCACCGCGGTGACCTCGGAAACTTCCTGATCATCGGACCGTCCGGCACGGGCAAGACTGTTTTGTTGAACTTCCTGCTGGCCCAGGCGCAAAAATTCAATCCACGGATCGTTTTCTTCGACAAAGACCGCGGCGCTGAGATCTTCCTGCGTGCCATGAATGCCCGATACGAGGTGCTGCGGCCAGGCCAGCCCACGGGCTTCAACCCGTTGCAGCTGCCCGACACCTCCGCAAACCGACGGTTTCTTCAAATGTGGTGCTCGCGGCTTTTGACCAGCCATGGCGAAGTTCTGACCTCTGACGATATGGCGGTCATCTCGGATGCCGTCAGCGCGAATTTCGATCAGGCGCCCGGTCTGCGCCGCCTGCGGTTCTTCCGGGAATTGTTCACCGGGCTGCGCCGGCCGTCCACGGGAGATCTGGCCGCGCGCCTTTCTCCTTGGGTGGGTACGGGAGACCGCGCTTGGCTTTTTGACAACGAAACTGACCAGATTGATCTGAGTGCACGCAGTGTCGGGTTCGACATGTCGCAGGTCCTTGATGATGCCCTGCTGCGCACGCCCGCAATGATGTACCTGTTTCATTGTGTCGAGCAGCGGCTCGACGGAGACCCGACCATCATCGTGGTCGATGAAGGCTGGAAAGCCTTGGATGATGAGGTTTTCGTCGCGCGGATTCGCGATTGGGAAAAGACCATTCGCAAACGCAATGGCATCGTTGGCTTTGCAACGCAGAACGCTGGCGATGCACTGGAAAGCAGAATTGCCAGCGCCATCATCGAGCAATCCGCCACGCAGATTTTTCTGCCCAATCCGAAAGCCCAGGCTGAAGACTATTGTCAGGGGTTTGGACTGTCGGCTCATGAATTGGACCTGATCCGGACCTTGCCGGACACTTCTCGATGCTTCTTGATCAAGCATGGACGAGATAGCGTGGTTGCGCGCCTTAACTTGTCTGGTCTGCCGGAGTTGCTTACGGTCCTGTCGGGCAGTGAACGTAGCGTGCGTCTGCTCGACGGTCTGCGGGCCCAGTTTGGTGATGACCCGGCAAGTTGGCTTCCACGGCTGCTGGCGGAGGCAAGATAGATGCCGATATGCTCTTCCACGGTTGATAACGGGATCGTCACCGGGCTCGTCAGCACAGTCGATTGCCATATCCGGGTCTATGTCCAGGATTCCTACAGGAACCTCGTGGGGCCAGACACGGTATTCGCTATAGCGTTCACGGGCATGCTGACGATCTACATCGCGCTTTTTGGCTACCAGATGTTGCTGGGGCGGGGCGGCGTCAAGCTGACCGATTTGCCCGTCATGGCGCTCAAGATCGGTTTGATTCTTGCGTTCCTGACGAGTTGGGCGGCGTACCAGACGGTGTTCTTCAATCTCCTTTTCGAAGGCCCCCGGGAGTTGTTGAGCCTGGTGCTCTCGCCGATGGCCCAGACCAACGACGGCTTCAACGGCGACGTCTATGGGGGCGTTGAGGGATCTTACCGGGTCATGACGGACTCCGCGGCTGCCTATGCCAAACAAGCGGGGAGCCAGGCCAACCTCTTGCAGGGCGGACCCGCGCTGGGATCGGGCTTGCTCTGGTTTGGCGCGATCACGACCCTCTTCATCACGGCAGGTTTGATCATTGCAGCAAAGATTGTCCTCGGCCTTTTGCTCGCGCTCGGACCGGTCTTCATCGGCTTTTTCCTGTTTGACACCACACGGGGCCTTTTCGACGGCTGGCTACGCACCACGATTGCGTTTGCGTTCACACCTCTCGCGGTCCACGTCTTTGGCGCCGGCATGTTGCTGATGATGCAGCCGTTCCTGGAAGCGCTTGCTCAGAATGTCGCGCGCGGCATTTTTGATATGGGCCCCATCATGACCCTGTCATTGATCGTGGCCGTCTTTGCAGTCGTGATGTTGCAGGCACTCAGCATCAGTACACGGATCGCCGGAGGGTTTTCCTCGCCGCGTAGCCGGGTTGTCCTGGACACGCGCGGCCTGCCGGAGCCGGGCCAGTCGGGCCGCCTCGCCGCAACCAGCGGGTCTGGCCGCGCCGCCGAGATCAGCGCTCAATCCTACCGAGAAGAGCTGCGCGAGCAGATGAGCGTCTCGGTTGACCGGCGCTCCGGAAGCATTGCCGATAGCCTCGTGGTCGAGCAAGTCGCCCCGCAGCAGCGCCTCGGGCAGGCTTATCAGCGTATCCCCAAACCCAAGCTGGATACGCCGACATGAGTGGCGAACTAGTCAACCGGACAGGCGGCCTGGACGATCGCGGCAGCGCCCTCGATCAGCGTCAGGACCACTACGTCCTGACACAGCGTTGGACAGAGCAGGAACCTGCGCCGCCCCATCGTACGGGATGGTGGGTGGCGTGTGTCTTGTTTGTCATTTGCGCGGCGCAAGCCGCCGCGATCGCGCTGATGCTGCCGCTCAAGGAAATTGTGCCCTACACGATCCTGGTCGATCGGCAGACCGGCTATGCGGAAACGATCCGCGGCGTCGAAATCGGCGCGCTCGCAGATGATGAGGCCATCACTCAATCGTTCCTCGCCCAGTATGTCCTCGGCCGGGAGACTTACCATGCGATCGATCTGGCGGAACGCTACCAGCGGGTTGCCCTATGGTCGGACGGCGAGGCGAGGGCAAGCTATGTCGACAGTTACCGGGCCGACAATCCGAGCAGCCTGCCGTTGGTATTGCCCAGCGGCACGCGGGCTGAGGTCACGATCAAGTCGGTCGAGATCTTGTCACGCAATAGCGCCCGTGTGCGTTTCGAAACGAGGACGTTCATGCCGGCGCGCGCGGTTGAGCGCGCAGACTTTCAAGCGACAATCGGCTTTCAATACAATGACGCAGCCATGCGCATGGAGGACCGCCTAATCAACCCTTTGGGTTTTCAGGTCATCACTTACCGGCGGGACGCTGAAACCGTCGCGCCTCTCACCGAGGCACCTGCGCCCCAACCCGTTCCAGACGCACTCACCTCGTCTTCAGAAAAGCCGAAAGAGGAGTTGCAGCCTTGATCACTCGCATCATTGCGATCCTGTTCGCCTTTTTCGCTTTCGCGCTTGCAAGTCCATCGGCGCAGGCCCGGCAAGACGAGTCCTTTGCGAGCGACCCGCGCATTCGTGTCATTCCGTATGATCCGGACCGGGTGTTCAGCCTCGTGGGCCATCTGGGCTATCAGATGATGATCGAGTTTGGCATGGATGAGCAGATCGAAAACGTCTCCATCGGCGACTCGCTGGGTTGGCAAGTAACCCCCAACCGCCGCGCAACACTATTGTTCCTGAAACCCTTGACGCTGGATGCGACGACAAACATGACGGTCGTCACCAATCAGCGCCGTTATGCGTTTTCTTTGTCGGCTGACGAGGTTCGCAAGGCTAACGATCCGGCCCTGATCTACACACTACGTTTCGCATATCCGCCGGCACCGGTTGTCGCGCCGGAGCCCGTCGCTGAACCCGAACCTTCGCCGCCGCCCGAGCCTGTCCAATTGAACTTCAATTACTCGTTCAGTGGATCGCGAAGTACAGCGCCAGCGCGCGTGTTCGACGATGGCATATTCACCTATTTCCAGTTCGCACCGGAAGCAGATGCGCCCGCCATATTCGTCGTCGGCGCGGACGGAGAGGAAGAACTGGCTAATGCACAGGCCCGAGCCGGATCGATTGTGATCGACAGGATCGCCCGCACCTTCATCCTGCGCTACGGTAAAGCGAGTACGGAAGTCTTCAACGACGCCTTTGTCGCGACGCCCGCTCAGGCTGACGGCCCGCGCCCGCGAGACTCGAAGTCGCGCCGCAACAAGGAGCGCTAGACATGGCTGGATCCGATTTTCCCTCTGATTTTGACGCTGATTTTGTTGGGTCGAGTAACCGTCCTCGGGTCGCCATCCCGCAAAGTGGCTTTGTCATGCCCTTGGCGGTTATCGCCGCTGTCGGGCTCGGCGGTGTCGTGTTCTGGCAGTTGTCGCAAGGACGCGCGCGCGTGGAACAGGCGCGGCTGACCGATCCAGTCGAAACCTCAACAGCGGTGATATCAACGGCAGACGTTCCCCCGCCGCCACAAGTTGTGTTCGCCGCTCCGGAGCCACCTCCGGTCGAGCAGCCGCCCGTGGTCATGGCGCTCGAGCCTGTTCCAACCGAGTCGCCTACTGCCGCTAATCTAGAACGCGAAGCACGCCTCAAGGCCCCGGCGTTGGTGGTCGACCTCGGCGAGTCTGGGCCGCCCGAGACATTGGGTACCGGGGGAACGTCGATGGCGGCGGGCGCAATTTCACAGGCGCTAACGCCCGCTACAAAGGCCGGCTCACTTTCAGCGCTTAACAGTGACGAGTCGTTTGCCCAACGATTTGGCGTAGGCGACGGGATGGAGCCAGCGATGGCCCGCGCCATGGCCAATCCCGATGCGACTGTCCCTGAAGGGGCGATCATTCCGGCCGTTCTCGAAACGGCGATCAATTCTGATCTGCCGGGCTACACGCGCGCTCTCGTCAGCCGCGATGTGCGGGGCTTTGACGGCCAATCCGTCTTGATCCCCAGAGGGAGCCGCTTGATCGGTCAGTACCGGTCCGGGGTGGCGCTTGGCCAGTCGCGGGCGTTTGTCATCTGGACACGGCTGATCCGGCCCGATGGGGCAACGATCGAGCTCGCTGCGCCTGGTGCCGACGCGCTCGGCCGCGGCGGGCTTGAAGGCGACGTGGATCGTCATTTCTTCCAACGATTCGGAAGTTCCATTCTATTTTCCTTGATCGATGCCGGTGTAAGCGCGGCGGATGATGACTCGGACACGCAGGTTATCATCAGCCAGAGCCGCGCACTCGGTGAAGCGGCGCTATCGGAGCGCACAAGCTCGTTCAACATATCACCCACAATTACAGTTCCGCAGGGCGCTCCCATCAGGGTGATCGTGACCCGCGACCTCGACTTTTCCGACGTCGGGGCCATGGATGACTGAGACGGCGGGAGCGTATCTCCGAACGTTTCTCGCTCCGCTCGAGCCATGGCTGGAACGGAGCGACGTCACGGATGTGCTTGTAAACACGCCGGGCGAGGTCTGGTTTGAAACGCTTGGCAGCGGCATGCAGCGCGCGCCTGCCCCGGAGCTCACGGCGACCACGCTGCTTCGTCTGGCTCAACAGATTGCGGCCGCTTCCCATCAAGGCATAAGCCGCGAACATCCGATCCTCTCTGCCACACTGCCCGACGGCGCGCGTGTCCAGATCGTCGCGCCGCCGGCCACGGGCACGAAGGCCTCGGGGTTGGTGTCGGCCTTGCCGGCGAGCCGGTACAGCACGCCGACGTAGGCGACGATCAGCCCGGCATACAGCGCGAGGTACATCGCGAGCGTCAACCCGATTGCACCGGCCGGCACGCTGGATGCCGCATCG
>JAIXVM010000137.1 GCA_027482995.1 Hyphomonadaceae bacterium
AGCCCCAGCGCCTCGGCTGCCCTGCCCTGATGGCCCTGCGCGCGGGCCAGCGCCGCGTCCAGGAGGCGCAGTTCGTAGAGGCGCACCGCGTCCGGAAAACCGCCCGGACCCGTCCATAAGTCGCGCGCCTCGTCTGGACGGCTTATGGACGGCTTTTCGGGCGCCGAACCCGGCCGCCAGGGCGAGGCGAACGGGTCCAGCGCAGAGGGGTCGAACTGCACCGGATCATTCGGCGCGGTGATCAGCGCGCGGTGCGCAAGGCGTTCGGCGAAGTTGCGCAGCTCGCGCACATTGCCCGGCCAGTCATGCGCCTCGATCGCCGCGATGGCCGACGGCGCGAAGCCCGGAAAGTCCTGAGCCAGTTCCACCGCCATGCGGCGCGCGAAGAAGTCCGCCAGCAGGCTCTTGTCCCCGGCCCGCGCGCGCAGCGGCGGCAAGGTGATCACGTCGAACGACAAGCGGTCGAGCAGGTCCCAGCGGAACTTGCCGGCTTCGGCGAGGCTGGGCAGGTCCGCGTTGGTGGCGGCGACGATCCGCACATTCGTGGTCAGCACTTTCGAGCCACCGACGCGCTGGAACTCGCCATACTCGACGATCCGAAGGAGGCGCTCCTGCAGGGCCTGCCCGGCCGTCGCGATCTCGTCGAGGAAGATGGTGCCGCCGTCCGCCAGCTCGAACCGCCCGCGCCGCATCTCGGTGGCGCCGGTGAAGGAGCCGCGCTCATGGCCGAAGAGCTCCGAGTCGAGCAGGGTTTCCGACAGCGCCGCGCAGTTCACTTTTACGAACGGGCCTTCCCAGCGCTTTGACAGGAAGTGCAAGCGCTCGCCTATCAACTCTTTGCCAGTGCCACGCTCTCCGATCACCAGCACGGACCGATCCAGCGGCGCCACGCGGCTCGCATGTTCAAGGGCGGTCAACCAGGGCGGCGACTCGCCAACCAATTGTTTGGAACGGTCCTGCATGAGGCGTGTTTAGCCAATATCACTTGCAATTTCGACTAATCTTTTCGTCAAAACGTACGATCAATTCTTAACGCCGAAGCTCCGAAAACTTTTTTCCCTATAATTTTCAAGCTTCTACAGAATTAATCCCAAACTGGCACGGTCCTTGAAATCAGAAAGGCCATCAGGCGACGGGCGTTGCCAACCCTCTGAAGGACAAAAGAAGACGATGAACGACCAGGATTACCGCTACCCGCCCCGCTCCGACTCCGGCCGCTTCGGCCGCTGGCTGACCACGCGGTCAGCGGAGACATGGATGTTCTTCGCCGCAGGCATCTTCCTCGGCGGCTTCTTCTTCTGATCCGGGACCAAGAAAGGAAACTGACAATGGGCCTCTTCTCCCGCCTCGGCGACATCATCAACTCGAACCTCAATGCGATGCTCGATGGCGCCGAAAACCCCGAAAAAATTGCCCGGCTGATCATCCAGGAAATGGAAGATACGCTGGTCGAAGTGCGCACCTCGGCTGCCCGCGCGATGGCCGACAAGAAAGAGATGGAACGCGAGATCGTTCATTTCGGCGCCGCACGTGACGACTGGGCCGCCAAGGCCGAACTCGCCATCGACAAGGGCCGCGAGGACCTTGCCCGCGGCGCGCTGCTCGCCAAGCAGAAGGCCGAAGCGGAAATCGTCCGCCGCCAGGAAGCGATGGTGATCGCCGAGGAAGCCTTCCATCGCCGCCAGGAAGACCTCGTCAAACTGCAGGCGAAACTCGACGAAGCGAAAGCCAAGCACCGCGCCCTCGTGATGCGCCGCGAAGCCGCCGAGCAACGCATCCGCATGCGCAGCCAGCTTTATGATGGCCGCGCCGACGAAGCGATCCTTCGCTACAACCAGCTGGAGCGCAAGGTCGACGAGATGGAGGCCTATGCCGACGCGATCCGCGGCGTGGAACCACAGCTCGCGCAGGAATTCGCCGAGCTTGAGCAGAGCGACTCCGTCGAGAAGGAACTCGCCGCTCTGAAGGCCCGCAAGGGCAAGCCGCAATCCAAGAAATCGGAGGGCTGATCCATGCTGACATCGTTCCTGGTTCTCTCCAGCGTGCTCGCCGTGATCTGCGCACCGGGCCTCATCGCGCAAAGCCGCGAAGACGCCCGCCAGAAGGATGAGGGAGACGTCTGATGGACGAAGCCGCCCTCGTTCTGATCGCGATCACCAGCGTTCTGGCGCTGTTCGTCATCCTGCCGGGCATGATTCTCCACTACATCACGATGTGGCGGAAACAGAAAACCCTTCAGCCGGATGACGAGCGGATGCTCGAAGACCTGTGGCGGTCCGCCAAGGCGATGGAGCGGCGCATCGAGTCCCTCGAAGCCCTGCTTGAAAAATCCGAGGCGGACGCCCCGCGCCGTCCGCCTCGCCCCTCCCGCTCAACTCTTGAAGACTGAGGAAACACCTCCATGTCCCGCACCTACGATCCCTATGGCTCGCCCAACCCGAAACGCTTCTACCGCTCGCGCAATGACAGCGTCCTTGCCGGCGTGTGCGGCGGCCTTGCCGAACGCTTCGGCTGGGACCCGCTGCTCGTCCGTATCCTGACGGTCCTGCTCACGATCTTCATGATGGGCCCGGTGGCGATCATCGCCTACATCGTCACCTGCCTCGTGACCCCGCGCGCGCCGATCGGCTACGGAAATTTTTCCGCCGATGAAGACGCCTTCTGGCGCGGCGTCTCCGACCGCCCGCGCGCGACGTTCGGTACCATCAAGTATTCCTTCATGGACCTCGAAGAGCGCCTGAAGAACATCGAACGCACGGTCACATCCGACGAATGGCGCCTGCGCCAGGAGTTCAAGGACCTCGAAAAGGGCAACTGACGCCTGCCCTTCCCGCCTCACGCAACCCAAGACTTTTCCGACCAAGGACCGGACCAATGAAACAGGGGACACTTCTTCGCGATAACCGCCTTCTGGCCGCGCTCGCCTTCATGCTCATCGCAGCGGCCATCTACGCCGCGCACCTGCAGGGCGGCGTGTCGATGGAACTCGGCGACGTGCTGCTCAGCATCACGACCCACCAGGAAGGCGGCCTCATCGTCTCCTTCATCAAGGCGCACTGACGCGCTTCAGCCGCGCCGCAACGCGCGGAATATGAAGCGCATCGGGCTTACGGCCTGACGGGACGCGAGCGATGCCGGGACGGGCGCCCCGGCGAGCTGCGCCGCGATCAGCCCGGCGGCCCACGGCGCCCAGGTGAAGCCGCGCGCGCCGTATCCGCTGGCGACATAAATGCCAGCCAACAGAGGGGCGTCTGCATCCGCGGCACGCCCCTTTTTCACATCTGCAAATCGCGTGAGCGCCGATGCCTGATCCGGCACCGCGCCGATCAGCGGCAGACGGTCGGGGGTGGTTGCCCGCAGGCTCGCGCGCGAGCGGACGTGCGGGCTGTCCGCATCGCGGACCCACCAGGGCGACAGCCGTTTCAGGGCACCGAGATTTTCATCGCGCGCGGCCGGTGTGCCCTCGGCTGCATAATCCGGACCCGACGGCTCGAACGTCGCGCCCCAGAGCCGGTCACCGCCCGTCGCGAGCGCATAGGTGCCGGATGCGAGCGCCGACGGCGGCGCGGCGACATCGCGGGTGATGAAGTCGACCTGACCGAGGCGGGCCTCGAGCGGCAGGTGGGACGAGAGTTGGGCTGCACTCATACCGTTCGCCAAGACGATGGCATCGAAGACTTCTCCGTTGACGGAGCATGTCTCCAGCGACACCTGGACCGGCAAGCCGAAATGGCAGCGGGCGCCCGCGAGCCATCGCGCAATCAGCCCCGCCGGGCGCAGGATCAGCGCGCGCTTGTGCAGCAGCCCGCCGCCGCGCACGGCTTCAAGGTCTTCCAGTGGCAGCGGCGGATCGGCCAGCAGTTTCTCGAATCTGGTGACCTCAGCTGCGCCGCGAGGGGATTGCAGGACATCCGTCACCTCCGCCTCCGGCATGCCGCGATAAAGATCACGGGCCGCGAGATAGGCATCGATCAGCAGGCTCGCTTCCGCCGTGTCACCCGCATCGAGGCGCGGCATCAGGAGGGCGAGCGGGTTGCCACTGGCGCCGCTGGCCGGCGCGGGCGCGGGATCGAACACATGCGCGGTGATGCCATACTGGTTGAGCGCGTCAGCGATTGTAGCACCGGCAATACCTGCGCCGAGGATCGCAACCCGGCGAGGCGGCGAGACCGGGCTTCGCAAACCGTA
>JAIXVM010000302.1 GCA_027482995.1 Hyphomonadaceae bacterium
GACGTTCAAGGGCCGGATCGATGCGGCGCAGGTGGCGCGCGAAGTCGAGGGCGACGCCCGCGTGCGGGTGACCGCGGTCTTGGATGGGGGAGCGGACCCGGCTGCAGTCGTATGCGCGCCCTTCGATGACTACCTGCCAATCGCTGTGGAGACTGGCGGCACGGTGCACTGCGCCGCCGCCGGCGAGTAACCGCGCCGGATCTCAGACCGCCACAGCCGCCTTGATGTGCGGGTGCGGATTGTAATTGTCGATGCGGAAGTCCTCGTAGGTCCAACCGAAGAGGTCGGTCTTCTCCGGGTTCATCCAGAGGGTGGGGAGTGGGCGCGGCTCCCGCGTCAGCTGCAGCTGTGCCTGCTCCAGATGGTTAAGGTAGAGGTGCGTATCACCGAACGTGTGCACGAACTCACCGGGCCGAAGGCCGGTCGCGCGCGCCATCATGTGTGTCAGCAAGGCGTAGGAGGCAATGTTGAACGGCACGCCGAGGAAGACATCGGCCGAGCGCTGGTAGAGCTGGCAATTCAGACGGCCGCCCATCACGTTGAACTGGAACAGGCAGTGGCAGGGCGGCAGGGCCATGTCGTTCACGTCGGCCGGGTTCCAGGCCGAAACGATCAGGCGGCGGGAATTGGGGTTGGTGCGGATCTCGTCCAGCACCCACTGGATCTGGTCGATGACCCGGCCATCGGGCGCGGCCCAGCTGCGCCACTGTTTCCCGTACACCGGCCCGAGATCGCCGTTCTCGTCGGCCCAGTCATCCCAGATCGACACGCCGTTTTCCTTGAGCCAGGCGATATTTGTGTCGCCGCGAAGGAACCAAAGCAGCTCGATAATGATAGAGCGCACGTGGAGACGTTTCGTCGTCAGCAGCGGGAAGCCCTTTTCAAGGTCGAACCGCATCTGACGCCCGAACACGCCGCGCGTGCCGACGCCGGTCCGGTCGCCGCGTTCATGGCCATTCTGCAGAATATCCTGCAGGAGCGCGTGGTATTCGTGCATGCCGGGTCCTCTCAGTCAGGGGGCCGAATCGGCGGAAGGATAGGTTAACCGCACCCTTCCCGGCGAGTCATAATTGCAAGGGTTCCGGAAACCGTACCGAAATCGATATCTGCCATAACTTTGCGTTAGGTGGCGCAAAAATTGCGTTCCGAAGGACGATGGTTATGGTCAAGCAAGTTGAATCTGCCCGTTCCAAACGCGGGTTTGCGCGCAACGACAACGGCAACGTCGCGATGCTGTTCGCGCTGTCCTGCCTCGTCATCTTCCCGGTTGTCGGCTTCGCGATCGATTTCTCGCGGGTGATGGTGGACAAGCACAAGCTGCAGATGGCGACCGATGCGGCCGCGCTTTCGGCTGCGCACGACGCCTTCATGTCGGCCGACGAACGCCGCGCAACGATCGAAGCTCACCTCGACGAGCTGGAGCGCGAGCTTGGCCGGCCGATCAGCTACACCCTGACCCAGGACAGCGAAGGCGAAATTTCGCTGGTCACGAGCCTTCGGGTCAACACCACGATCGCCAAGATCACAGGCCGGGACAATGTGGACGTCACCGTGCGCGCCGACGCCGTTGAAGGCGGCGCCGATATCGAAGTGTCGATGATCCTCGACATCACGGGATCGATGTCCGGCAGCCGTATCACGGCGCTGCGTGCCGCCGCCAAGGACCTCGTGGACATCGTCGTCAATGACGATCAGACCCCGTACTATTCCAAAGTCGCCATGGTTCCCTATTCGGTGGCGGTGAACGCAGGCACCTACGCAACCGCCGCGCGCGGCGCCATCACGCCGGGACGGAGCATTACAAACGCGGCCTGGCAGACCGGCACGACCCGTAACATCTCCGGGGCCACCCGGGCCAACCCTGTCACGATCACGTCCAACGGGCATGGATTCACCAACGGCAACCGCGTTCGCATCACCAGCGTGGTGGGCATGACGCAGCTGAACAACAACATCTATACGGTGGCCAATGCCACCACAAACACATTTCAGCTTCAGGGCGTCAACGGCAGTTCGTATTCGAACTATTCCAGCGGCGGCCAGATCCGCCGTTGCATCAACACCAACTGCGAAGTGACCGTGACCGCGAACAGTCACGGCCTCAACAACAACGACCATGTCGTGATCTCCGGGGTGAACGGGATGACGCAGATCAACACCGGCACGCACGTCACGTGGCAGGTGTCGGGCGTCACGACCGATACGTTCGTGCTGACCGGCTCGCAGGGCTGGAACTACGGCGCTTACACCAATGGCGGCACATCGTTCTGCACGGTCGCGGGCTGTCAATGGTTCCGCTTCAACAACGCGTCCAGCAACGCCCAGCGCCTGCACCAGATCAGCACCTGCGCGACGGAGCGTACAGGCGCGCAGGCATACACGGACATCTCGCCCACCGGAAACCCCGTCGGCCGGGGCTACATGTCCACAGCCAACGGCTGCCCGGTCAATGCCATCATTCCGCTGACGGACGAAAAGGCGACCCTCAACACTGCGATCGACAATCTGGTGATCACGGGCTCGACAGCCGGTCACATGGGTGTGGCCTGGGGCTGGTACACGCTTTCGCCGACCTTTGGTGCGATCTTTCCGTCCGACAGCCAGCCGGCTGCCTATGGCCGCCCGAAACTTCACAAGTTCGCCGTGTTCATGACGGACGGCGATTTCAACTCGTCCTTCTGCCAGGGCGTACTGTCGCGTACGTCAACGTCGGGATCGGGTTCGACGGCGGACCAGATCAACTGCAACTCCGAGAACGGCACATCCTTCGCTCAAGCCCAGGAATACTGCACCGCGATGAAGAATGCCGGGATCACCGTGTACACGGTCGGCTTCGAAGTCGGCAACTTGCAAGCCGCGCGGGATGCGCTGACGGCGTGTGCCACGAGTTCGCAATATGCCTACTTCGCCAGCGGTTCGGCCGAACTGGTTGAAGTGTTCCAGCAGATCGGCAACTCGATCAACGAAGTGCGCCTCGTCAGGTAAGCCAGGTCGAGGCACGGCGTCAGAAGGCCCGTCATGACCCACGCAGCCCGCAACCGGAAACGGACATTCAGCAATGCTGAAGGCGGCAATGTCGCCATGTTGAGCGCGGTCCTCATCCCGGGCATCCTGGCGCTAGCCGGCGTTGCGATCGATACCCAGAACACCCTGCGGCAAAAATCCAAGGTACAGGCCTCGCTCGACTCGGCGGTACTCGCCGGCGCTTTGCAGCGACAACGCGGGATGACCGAAACGGCGGTGCGCGCCGACGTGCAGCAGTATGCAGGTTCAATGTTTGCCGAGCAGGGCGGCGGGCTGACCTGCGCGCCGGTGACCGTAACCTTCAACGCAGAAAGCCAGGATATTGCGGGTACCGTGCGCTGCGAGCAGCCGACCTACCTTAGTCAGCTGATCGGACAGGACGAGATGGCCTTCACGGTCAACGCGACATCGACCTATGGCATCGGCCTCGTGGATGTCGCCTTCGTGTTCGACGTGTCGGGGTCGATGAACGATGCGGGCCGGCTGCCCAAGCTCAAGACAGCGGCGGCGGCCGCGTTTGACGAATTACTCCCCGAAGACCGGGCGCGCGACGGATCGGTGCGCCTCGCCATCACGAGCTATAACCATTCGCTGAATGCCGGGCCCTACATCAACGCCGTGACCGATACGCGCACGCTCAGCGCCGATGGCTCGAACACGGCGGCGCGAAGCAATTATGATGCGTACAATGACGAACGCATGATCGACGCGGCGACTGGCAAGCGCTTCTTCTATTTCCAGCGCGGGACGTGCACGAGCGGCGGCAGCTGCGGACGCACCTCAAGCTATACATGGAACACGCGCCGCTACGAGTTCGAGGATACCGGCCTGAGGGACAGCTGCGTCTACGAACGCACAGGCGCGCAGGCCGCCACCGACGCGGCCCCCGCATCCGGACGCTGGATCGGCGCCGGCAATCCGCGCTGGAACTTCTCTGCCAGCAGCACAAACAAGTATGACGGCTCGAAGAATGTCGAAAACAGCGGCGCGACCGGCTACGGCGTCGGCGCCTATGAGGGCCGGCATGGCACCTGCCAGGCGTCCGGACCTGTTCCGCTGACGGACGACAAGGACGCACTGAACGCGCACGTCAATGGGCTCGTCGCCGAGGGCGGCACAGCCGGGCATCTCGGCATCGCCTGGGGCTGGTATCTCCTGTCGCCCAACTGGTCCGGCATCTGGCCAGAGGAGTCGGCGCCGCGCCTCTATGGGGCGGAGCGGACCTCGAAGTTCCTGATCCTGATGACGGACGGCGATTTCAACATCCAGCACCCCACCGCCAGCCGCAACTCGTTCCAGCAATCCATGGACCTGTGCGACCAGATGAAAATGCTGCCGAGCAATATCCAGATCTTCACGGTCGGCTTCCAGGTGCCGTCCGGCGTGCAGCGCACGGGCGACGGGCGCACGATCCTCGAATACTGCGCGACCTCCCCCGGCCATGCGTTCAGCGCCGATAATGGCGAGGAACTGACCGAAGCCTATCGCACGATTGCCCGCACGATCTCGGACTTGCGCCTCAAGCACTGAGACACGGCGCTTGCGGGGAGTGCGCCCGGCTGGGTAAGGCTGGGGCCCATGCTGTCCTGGATCCCCAATGCCCTGACGATTTCGCGCTGCGGCTTTGCGCTACTCGTGCTGGCGGCTGCGCTGAACGCAGCGGCTTCGCTTTCGCTGGCCGGTACGGCGACGGGCGATGAGGCCGTGCGGCTCACCACCGTGATCCAGCTCTGGCATCAGGTAGCGCTGCTGGCCTTCATCGGCGGCGCGATCACGGATTTCCTCGATGGCTGGATCGCGCGCCAGCTGAACGCGACCAGCCGGTTCGGCATCTGGCTCGACCCGATTGCCGACAAGCTGCTGGTCGGGTTTGCCCTGCTCGGCCTCGCGATGACGTTGCAGACGCTGCTGATCTATATCCCGGCGGCGCTGATCATTGCGCGCGACCTGTTCATGACCTGGCTGCGCACGCGGCCGGAAGCATCGGGCGTCATTGTGCCGAGCAACCTCGCCAAGGTGAAGACAGCGGCAGAGATGGCGGCGATTGGCGGCCTGCTTGCGCCGCCTGCGCTCGCCCCACAGCTGGTGCCGCTCGCCTTGTCGGGCGACCATCCCGTGGCCCTCGCCGGTATCGGAGTGTTGCTGTGCCTACTCTGGCTGGCGGCCGGGCTGTCGCTTTTCACAGCGGCGCAGTATGTGCGCGCGGTGCGCCCGAAATAGCCAGGGCGGCTGGACGCAGCCCTGCCCGGCTGATGCCATGATTGCATTTCAATATCTGGCACATGGTCAGCATCACATCGTCCAGACGCAGATTTTCAAGGGCACTCGCGGCGCTGTGCACGGCGCTCATCTTCCCTGCCCTCCTAGCGTCGGCACAGACCGTTCCGTCTTCGCGCCGGTCCGATGCCGCCTACGCCTCGGTGGCACCGCGGCTTACCCGGGAGCTGGCGGCGCAAGGGCTGGACCTCGGCAACCCGGTCTATCTGCGCATCACCAAGGAACCGGCGGAGCTGACCGCGTTTGTCCGGGCCGATGACGGCACGTTCAAACGCTTCCGTAGCTGGCCGGTGTGTTCCGTATCGGGTGAGCTGGGCCCGAAGTTGCGCGAAGGCGACGGACAAGCGCCGGAAGGATTCTACTCGGTTAAGCCAGCGCAGATGAACCCCGCCTCCAGCTATCACCTCTCGTTCAATCTCGGCTTCCCCAATGCCTTCGACCGGGCGAACAAGCGAACGGGAAGTTTCCTGATGGTGCATGGCGCCTGCGCCTCGATCGGGTGCTTCGCAATGACAGACCCTGTGATCGAAGAGATCTGGACACTGATGGAAGCGGCGTTCGAAGCGGGCCAGCCGGACGTGAAAGTCCACATATTCCCCTTCCCCATGACCGCGAAAAATCTGGAGGCGCATGCGGATAGCGACCATGCCGCTTTCTGGGCGAGCCTGGCGCCTGCGTGGACTGCGTTCGAGGAGACGGGAAAGGTACCGCGCGTGACCGTCTCGCGGGCAAAGTATCAGGTGCGCGCGCTCCAATAGGGCGAGAGCGGCGCGCCGCGATAGAGTTCGTCAAAGCGCAGCAGGCTGCCCTTGGTGATGCCGTCAAACGGGGCATGCGGATCGACCCAGGCGGTTTCCGCGATTTCGCCTACACTGGTGGCCGCCACCGGCTCCCAACTGCCCCAGGGCACCCGGTACAGCATCACGTGATCGTTCCGGAAGCTGTGATGGTTGGAATAGAGACTGATGGCTTGCGGCGGCTGCAGAAGGCGCACGCCGGCCTCTTCGATGAGTTCGCGCCGCAGGGCTTCGACTGCGGGTTCGCCGCGCTCGACACCGCCGCCGGGCATGTACCAGCCGGGCACGTAGGTGTGACGGACCATGAAGACGTGACCCGTCTCATTCTCGACGGCCGCCCGCACGCCGAGCGTGACGGGGCGGCTGATCCGGAACCAGGACTGGAAGGCAAGCGTGCGGAGTGAGGGCATCAGGCGTCTTGTTCGAACTGGATGTCTTCAGAATGGTAGCGCTGGAAATAGAGCGCCGCCGTGAGGTCTGTGTGACGGATCGAGGCGTTCGCTTCGGCTGCGACAACCGGTTTGGCATGATAGGCAACGCCGATGCCGGCAGCCTTGATCATGTCGAGGTCGTTCGCGCCGTCGCCGAGGGCGATCGCGTTCTCCGGCGCGACGCCGCGGGCCTCGACGGCGTCGAGCAAGGCGGTCCGCTTGGCCTCGCGGCCGAGGATGGGGCGGGAGACCTCGCCGGTAATCGCGGCGCCATCATCGACGAGCGTGTTTCCCTTGTGGACTTCAAACCCCGCGAGCCGTGCCACACGGGACGTGAAGAAGGTAAATCCGCCGGAGACCAGAAGCGTGCGATGGCCGTGGGCGCGGACGGTGCGGATCAGCGTGCGCGCGCCGGGGTTGAGCGTGATGCGCTCCTCGAACGTGCGTTCCAGTTCGGAAAGCGGCAGGCCTTTCAACATGGCGACGCGTTCGGTCAGCGCGGCTTCAAAGTCGAGTTCGCCGCGCATCGCGCGTTCGGTGATTTCGGAGATGACGGACCTCAGGCCGAGCGCGTCGGCCAGCTCATCGATGCACTCCTGCCCGATGATCGTGGAGTCCATGTCGGACACGAGGACGAAACTCGGCTGGAAGGCGCCGGTGGATCCGATGAAACAGTCCACATCGTCCTGCTCGTCGAACGCCCGGCGGAGTTCCGGAACCGCTTCGGGTGGCAGATCGACGATGCCCGCGAGGGCGCCGAACGGGCCGCCTTTTCGGGACAGATTGGTGCCGGACCCGATCTTGCCGCCCGCGGCCGCGATACGGGACTTCATCAATTCAGCGAGATCGGCGACCGACCGGCGGGCAACGAGGGAATACCCGAACGTCCTCAAGTCTGCCGGTGCGTCTGTCACACGTCGTCTCCGCTTGCCTGTGCCGCGCGTGCCCTACAGCTTTCCCTTGGGCGAGCAAAGCCTTAGGTGTTGGGCATGCACCCTGCGATCCTCATTCATGGCCCGACCGCCAGCGGCAAGTCCGCCCTCGCCATCGAAGTGGCGCGGCGGCTGGGCGGCGAGGTGATCAATGCCGATTCCATGCAGGTTTACCGCGATGTGCAGGTGATTTCTGCCCGTCCGACCGAGGAGGAGATGGCGGGCGTGCCGCATCACCTGTTCGGTTATGTCGATGCCGGCACGCGCTATTCGACCGGCGAATGGCTGGAAGCGGCCCGGGCGGTGATCAAGAAGCTGGCGCGGCAGAACAAGCGCGCGGTGTTCGTCGGTGGTACGGGGCTTTACCTTCTGGCGCTGACCCAGGGCTTGTCGGACATTCCGCCGGTGCCGGACGAGATCCGCGCCGAAGTGAAGGCGGTGTCCGACGCCGAGGGGGCCGAAGGCCTGCGGGCGCGGCTCGCGCCGCACGATCCGGAACTCGCCGAACGCCTCGGAACTGGCGACAAGCAGCGTCTCGCGCGGGCCTATGAAGTCTGGCTCGCCACGGGTCGTTCGCTCAGCGATTTCCAGTCCGAGCGCCAGCCGCCGGTGCTGGAGCCGAGGGAATGGACCGGCTTCGCGCTGACGCCGCCGCGCGGGGCGCTCTACAAGAAGATCGACCGCCGGTTCGAAGGCATGCTGATGCAGGGCGCCATGAACGAGGCACGGGCGCTGGTCGCGCGGGGGCTCGACCCTGAACTGCCGGTGATGAAGGCGTGCGGCATGCCCTGGCTGACGGCGTTTGCCCGGGGGGAGATGAGCGCCGAGGAGGCCGCCGAGAACGCAAAACGCGACACAAGGCGCTATGCAAAGCGGCAGTTTACCTGGATCGGGCGCCAGTTTCCGTTCTGGACGCGCATTCCTTCACCTGAGATTTCGGACCGTTTGAGGGTGATTTTTGCCCTTTACAGGGAGATTGACACCGCAGAAGCGGAAGATTATGCCTGAGCTCATGACTTCGAGGAAACGCCCCTTGCGCAAATTGACCGTAGTAACACTCCGGCGCCCGTAGCCGCCTGATCCGTCAGGCAGTTGCGGGTGCGCACAGAAAAGGGCTTCCTCAGGAGGCCCTTTTTTGTTTGGCCGAATACCTCATCCAAATCGTCCCTCCTTCCCCTCCCATCCTTTCGAGCCCCGACATGACCACCCGCACCAAGGCCAAGCCGGCCGCTTCCCAGCCCGCCGCCCCCCGGATGATGACGGGCGCGCAGATCGTCGTCGAAGCGCTGCGCGAACAGGGCGTGTCGGTGATGTTCGGTTATCCCGGCGGCGCGGTGCTGCCGATCTATGACGCGCTCTACGGGCAGGACGCGATCCGGCACATCCTCGTGCGCCACGAACAGGGCGCGGGCCATGCCGCGGAGGGCTATGCCCGCTCGACTGGCCAGTGCGGCGTGGCGTTGGTCACCTCCGGCCCCGGCGCGACGAACATGGTGACCCCGATCACCGACGCGCTGATGGACTCGATCCCGATGGTGGTGATCACCGGGCAGGTGCCAACCCACCTGATCGGCACCGACGCCTTCCAGGAATGCGACACGACGGGCATCACGCGCAGCTGCGCCAAGCACAACTACCTCGTGACCGACGTGAACCAGCTCGCCCGGATCATGCACGAGGCATTCTATGTGGCGACCGCCGGCCGGCCAGGCCCGGTGGTGATCGACATCCCGAAGGATATCCAGTTCGCGACCGGGCAATATGTCGGCAAGGCCGGGATCACCAAGCCGACCTATGTGCCGCAACGCACGCCGAAGGCCGAGGCCATCAAGGCAGCGGCCGATCTGATGACGCGCGCGTCCCGGCCGATCTTCTATACGGGCGGCGGCGTCATCAATTCAGGCCCCCGCGCTGCGGAGAAGCTGCGCGAACTGCAGGCGCTGACCGGCTTTCCGGTGACGTCCACGCTGATGGGCCTCGGCGCCTTCCCGGCCTCGCACCCCGACTGGCTCGGCATGCTCGGCATGCATGGCAGCTTCGAAGCCAACAATGCGATGCACGACTGCGACCTGATGATCTGCGTCGGCGCCCGCTTCGACGACCGGGTGACCGGCCGCATCGATGCCTTCTCGCCGGACTCCAAGAAGATCCACATCGACATCGACGCCTCGTCGATCAACAAGATCGTGCGGGTGGATGTGCCGGTGGTGGCCGATTGCGCCGAGGCGCTGGACGCCCTGATCACCGAGATCAAGGCGCTGAAGCGCAAGATGCCGGACCTCACCGCCTGGCACAGCCAGATCGATGGCTGGCGGGCCCGGCGCTGCTTTGCTTACAAAAATTCGAGCGACGTGATCAAACCGCAATACGCCGTCGAGCGGCTCTATGGGCTCACCAAGGACCGCAAAACCTACATCACGACCGAGGTGGGCCAGCACCAGATGTGGGCCGCTCAGTTCTATCACTTCGAGGAGCCGAACCGCTGGATGACCTCGGGCGGGCTTGGCACGATGGGCTATGGTCTGCCCGCCGCCGTTGGCGTCCAGGCCGCGCACCCGGACGCGCTCGTCATCGACATTGCCGGCGAAGCCTCGATCCAGATGATGATGCAGGAACTCTCCACCGCGGTGCAGCACAAGCTGCCGGTCAAGGTGTTCATCCTCAACAACGAATGGATGGGCATGGTGCGCCAGTGGCAGGAATTGCTGCACGGCGAGCGCTATTCGCATTCCTATTCCGAAAGCCTGCCGGACTTCGTGATGCTGGCCAAGGCGCTTGGCGGACATGGCATCCGCTGTGACAAGCCGGACGAACTGGACGCGAAAATCCAGGAGATGATCGATCATCCGGGCCCGGTGCTGTTCGACTGCCGGGTCGAGCGGGCGGAGAACTGCCTGCCTATGATCCCGTCGGGCTCTGCGCACAACCAGATGATTCTCGGCGAGATAACTGGTAACGAAATCGGTGAAGCAGGCCGCAAGCTCGTCTGAAAAATCAAGGTATCTGGCCTGGAGCGTGGGGACGGTTATGGAGGTGGGCACCGTTCTGGACTGGGTCCAGACCTACAAGGAAATGCTCGTCGGCATCGGTTCGGCGATCGTGGCCTTTATCAGTGCTCTGAGCGCGCGCGGCGAAACCCGCCGGCAGCGCAAACTCCAGACGGAGAGCCTGCGCCAGAGTATCGATGCGGCAAGCCTCGACTGGGGCAATGCCGCCATTGACGCGCTCGCCCGTAGCGCGATGTTCGCCCGGACTCGCAACATGCAGCCGAATGACGGCGCTTTTTTCGCCAACAAGGCGAACCTGCTTGTCGCAATTTCGACCCTCGTGGACCGAGGACGGATGTTTTTCCCGAACTATAATCCGCAGACCAAAGGCGCCGAGAAAGAGGGCGCCTACCGGGGGCATCGCCCGCCGATCCTCGACGCGCTGATGTGGACCTATCACGAACTGGAAGCGCTGACGCGCGAAGGCGGCCCCTCGTCCGAGGACAGCGGCGCCTTCATCGACGAGTGCCGGCGCCTGCTGGTCTCCGAACTGCAGGCTCATCTCGATCCCCGCCGCAAGAACGAAGTCGTGGAGCGTTATGAGGACCAGGAGAGCGACGACCGGCGCGATGCCATTGGCAAGTCCGATGCGTTGAAGCAAAAGCTGGCGGCGCGCCGTCCCGACTTCAAATTCGGCAAGGACGCCCAACCTGTGAGCCAGCCATGAGCGATGCCAGCATGAAACCCGGGGCCGGGCCGAAATCGGCCTACTTCCTCTCGCATTCGGACGAGGCCGTCGAGCGCCGGACGCTGGCCGTGCTGGTCGATAACGAGCCGGGCGTGCTTGCGCGCGTCGTCGGCCTCTTTTCAGGGCGCGGCTACAACATCGACTCCCTGACCGTCGCCGAAGTCGATGCCAGCCAACACCGCTCGCGGATCACGATCGTCACGCAGGGCACGCCGCATATCCTTGAGCAGATCGAGGCGCAGCTGCTGCGTATCGTGCCGGTGGCCGAAGTCATCGACATCACGAACTCGAAAAGCGGCATCGAACGCGAACTGGCACTGGTGAAAGTCGCCGGCACCGGAGAGAAGCGCGTCGAGGCACTCCGGATCGCAGAGATTTTCCGCGCCCGCGTGATCGATACGACGAATGAGAGCTTCATTTTCGAGACGACGGGCGCCTCGGAAAAGCTGACCCAGTTCATCGACCTCATGCGGCCCCTCGGGCTCGTGGAAGTGAGCCGGACAGGTGTCCTGTCCATCCAGCGCGGGAAGGAGAAGGGATGAAACCTTTTTCCGTCAAGCGCGCCGTTCTGGCAGCTGCCCTGCTCTGCGCCCTGCCGGGCGCGGCTCTCGCGCAATCGTCCGACTGCGCATCATTGCCGCCAGGCGCGATTGGCTCGTCCCTGAACCCGAACGCAGCCGAGATGCGCTGCGATCTCGAAGAGGCGGCCACGATCCGCAGCCGGGCGGTGGCGCTCTACGGCGCGCGGCCGGCCTCCCTGATCGAGATCATCGACACGGCTTCGCCGAGCGGCGCAGCCTATGTTTACGACGTCACCGCCGATGGCGCGAAGCTCCGCCTCGAGGCGCGCTCTGTGCCGGAATCGCGCGGGCCCCGCTGCACGTTGCAAGCGACCATTCCGAACGATACCGCCGAGACCGTATCGAAGCTTCTGGTGACCGCGGGCGATCCGCTGGTGCCGGATTATGGCGCGCGCGAACAGGTGACGCTGAACCCTGACGGCTCACGTACTGTTCGCCTGATCTTCGACAGCCACGATATCATCACGCGTGCGGACACCGCCAACGGCACGCGCAGTTTTTCCCGGCATGCCGGATCGGACGATCCGGTGAGCCAGCTCAATGCGCTGATCATCGGCATCGCGAATGTCAGCCCCGGCTGGTCCTGCAAAGCCGACTTCTGAACACCCTTTCCCTCAACGCCTTTCACGTCCACTCCAGCGGAGCCTCCGTACGCACATGAAAATCTACTATGAACAAGACGCCGACATCTCGCTCATCCAGAAGAAGAAGGTCGCGGTCGTCGGCTATGGCAGCCAGGGCCATGCCCATGCCCTGAACCTGCGCGATAGCGGCGTGAAGAACATCAAGGTCGCGCTGCAGGAAGGCTCCTCAAGCCGCAAGAAATGCGCCGCCGAAAAGCTGGAAGTGGTGACGCCCGCTGAAGCTGCGAAATGGGCCGACGTGCTGATGATCCTCGTGCCGGACGAGAAGCAGGCCGTGATGTTCGCCAACGAAATCGAGCCGCACCTGCGCGCCGGCCAGCACATCATGTTCGGCCACGGCTTCAACATCCACTATAATCTCATCCGTCCCCGGAAGGATATCGACGTCTCGCTGTCGGCCCCGAAAGGCCCGGGCCACACGCTGCGCAACCAATACCAGATGGGTTTTGGCCTGCCCGGCCTGATCGCCATCCACCAGGACGCAACCGGCACCGCGCAGGCGGTCGCCCTCTCCTATTCCAAAGCCATCGGCAATACGCGGGCCGGCGTGATCGAAACCTCGTTCCGGGAAGAGACGGAGACGGACCTGTTCGGTGAACAGGCAGTCCTCTGCGGCGGCATCGTGGAGCTGATCAAGGCAGGCTACGAGACACTGGTCGAAGCGGGTTACGCGCCGGAAATGGCCTACTTCGAGTGCCTGCACGAGACCAAGCTGATCGTCGACCTGATCTATGAAGGCGGCATCGCCAACATGAACTACTCGATCTCGAACACGGCCGAGTACGGAGAATATGTCACCGGCCCGCGTATCGTGAACTCGGCCACGAAAGCCGAGATGAAGAAGGTGCTCGAAGATATCCAGAACGGCACGTTCGCGCGCAACTGGGTTCTGGAAAACCAGGCCGGCGCGCCGGGCTTCCACGCCATGCGTCAGCGGATGGCCAGCCACTCGATCGAAGAAGTCGGCGAGAAACTGCGCGGCATGATGCACTGGGCAAAGAATGACCGCCTCGTGGACAAGAACCGGAACTAGGAATGCAGCAGCCCTTGCTCGAGGGCTTCACGCACCGCCTCGCGATTGAGGCGGATGCAGACGAAATCGCCGCGCTGATGGACGCCGCAATCGGCAGCCTTCTGCGCGGCTTTCTGTCTCCGGACCAGGTGGCCGTCTCGCGCAGCATCATGGGGCTCGACCGGCAGCTGATCGCCGACGGCACATATTTTGTCGTGCACGAGGCGGCGCCCGGCCGGCTGGCGGCGTGCGGCGGTTGGAGCCGCCGGGCGACGCTTTATGGCGGAGACCATTCGACGGCGCAGCGCAACGCGGCGCTGCTGCGGATCGGCGCCGACGCCGCCCGTATCCGAGCCATGTACACGCATCCGGATTTCGTCCGCCGCGGGCTCGGCCGGTACGTTCGGTCCGTATGCGAACAGGCGGCACGCGAGGCCGGTTTCACCCGCGCCGAACTGATGGCGACCCTGGCGGGCGAGCCGCTCTATCGCGCCTGCGGCTATGTAGAGATCGAGCACATCATCAGCGCGTCCGTGGACGGCGTGGACGTGCCGGGCTTGCGGATGGGGAAAGTGATTTGGTGAGGGTCATCAACTGGAACATTGAACGACGCGGCCCGACAAGGTGGCAGGCTGCGTCGATTGCGAAGGAAATAGCGCAATTGGAGCCAGATCTTGTGGTGTTGACGGAGGCTCACATAGACTCGCTCGACGCGTTGGGAGGTCACACACTCTCCCATGCAGGATACAATTCTGAGGGCAAGAGCCCGAGTGAACGGCTTGTCCTCCTGTGGAGCAACTCGGCGTGGACCGAGATTCCGCTTCCCCCCGACTTACAGTCCAATGGCGGCGCTTTGCTTGGACAGACTCTGGTGGGCAAACGCGAAGTGTTCGTTCTGGGAATCTGCATCCCGTGGCACATGAGCCCGGGCGTGCCGCCACAGGAACGCGTGAAGCCCTGGGCACAACATGAGCGGTTCTTGCACCTGCTTCAGCCAGCGATCTCTGACGCTATAAAGAACAGTCCACTGATCATTGCCGGAGACTTCAACCGTTTCATTCCACGCGCATGGGGACCGAAAGCGCCCTATGCATTGTTGGAAGAAACCTTTGCAAACGTACGCATTGTGACCTCGGGGCTACTGACGCCTCTGAACCTTCCAACGATTGATCATGTCGCCGCGAGCGGCCCCATCGCTGCTCGATCGGTGCGAGGACTGAGCCGGTTCGAGACGGATGGGCGCCCTCGCTCAGATCATTTCGGTGTTTTGGTGGATTTCGAGTGGATTCCGCCTAATCCGCCGCCCGGTTGAGATCGACGGGGCCGTCGACGCCGGCGGCCTTGCCCTTCATCGAGTATTGCCAGATGGCGTGCGGCAGGTCCGGCGGGCCGTCGAGGGAGCGGATCCAGAGTGGGTGCGCCTCGAAGCCCTCCCCCGCGAGCCATTCGGCATGGAAAGCCGGCGTCGTGTAGATCACCGGCACGGCGCCGTACTCCGCCTCGATCGCGGCAAGGAAAACGCGCAGCTCGGCCAGCGCCGCTTCGCGTCCGCCGCGCGCCGCGCAGTTATGGGCATGCTCAAGGTCAACGGCCGGCGGCAGCGTGCCGTCCCGCACCTCGACCTGGCGGATGAAATTCTCCGCCTGCGGCGCGCCCTCCCGGCACAGCAGATAGAAATGATACGCGCCAACCCGCCAGCCGAGCCGGGTGGCCGCCTGCCAGTTGGTCTGGAAGTCGGCGTCCGTATGATCGGTGCCTTCGGTGGCCTTGAGGTAGACGAACTGGAACGGCTCGGTGCCGAGCCTTGCCCAATCGATGCGGCCATTATGGTGTGAGAGATCGATGCCTTCTGCGCCCGGCGGCAGCAAGGCGTGCGCCGCCGCGGACGCGCCGGACTCCTTCTGGCAGCCCGCAACCAGGCCAAAGACCAGCGCCGCCAAACCGCCGCGAACCGCCCAGCGCACATTTCTTGCAAGCGTCACGTAGGTGCCCTTCTTCTTTCGTTAACAATAGGTTAACCTGGTGAAAGGGGCGAAATGAAGGGACAGGGACATGGCTACTCCACCAAACAGGATGGACGCTTCGGGCAAGCCGGTACGGGCTGGGCAAGGCAATTCCATCGCAGCGGGCGGCAAGCTGGAAGGTAAGTTCCAGTTTTCGGGCCCCGTGATCGTCGGCGCCCATCTGCGCGGCGAAATTGAATCGGACGACCTGATCGTCGTTGAAGTCACCGGCAAGATCGAAGGCCGCATCCGCGCCGCCACCCTGATCGTGCACGGCGCCGTCAGCGGCGACATCGAAGCCAGCCGCGCGCTGGAAGTGTGCACCGGCGGGCGCCTCGAAGGCGTGGCCTATGCCCCGTCGATGCGCGTCGAAGAACGCACCATCGTCAGCGCCGACCTGCTGATCGCGCCGGAGCGCAGCGTCGTTCACATCAACAAGGCCGCCTCGGTGCCGGACCTCAGCAATGTGGCCCCGCTGGCAGCGACCCGCACCGAAACCGCCGCGACGGACACGGCCGAGCCGATTTCCGCCGCGGGCTGACACCGGACTGCTTTTCGTGAGTTTGCTGTAGCCCGGCGCGCCGGGCCCGGTTAACCTGTGCGCCAAACCGGCTTCGAGCAAAGGACGACGGATATGGCGGCTGCAGACCAGGTGCCGGTGGGATCCGGCTTCGTACCCAAGACGGCCGCGGCCGACGTGCTGAACGGCATCAGCCTCGCGGGCAAGAACATCATTGTGACCGGCGGCTATTCGGGCATCGGGCTCGAGACCGTCCGCGCCCTGGCCGGCGCAGGCGCCCGCGTCACGGTGCCGGCCCGCCGCGCCGATGTCGCCTCCGAGGCGCTCGCCGCCGTCGCCGGCGAGATCGAAATCGCGGCGATGGACCTTGGCGACCTCGCCAGCGTGCGCCGCTTTGCCGATCATTATCTCGAAACCGGCCGCGCACTGAACGTGCTGATCAACAATGCCGGGATCATGGCCACCCCGCTGGCCCGTGTCGGCAAGGGCTGGGAAAGTCAGTTCGGCACCAACCATCTCGGCCATATGGCCCTCGCCATGAAATTGGCGCCCGCGCTGCAGGCCGCAGAAGGTGCCCGCGTGGTGGCCCTGTCCTCGACCGGCCATGTCCGCTCGGACGTGATCTGGGACGATCCACACTACAACACCCACCCCTATGACAAGTGGGAGGCCTACGGCCAGGCGAAGTCCGCCAACGCGCTGTTTGCGCTCGGTGTGGACCTGCTCGGCCGCGAAGTCGGCGTGCGGGCCTTCTCCGTACATCCGGGCGGCATCTTCACGCCGCTGCAGCGCCACCTGTCGGACGAGGAGATGGCGGCGCTCGGCTGGAAGAACCCCGACGGCACCATCCCGGCCGCCGTGCAGGCCATGTTCAAGACGCCCGAACAGGGCGCCTCCACCACCGTCTGGGCGGCCACCTCGCCGAAACTCGCCGGCAAGGGCGGCGTCTATTGCGAGGACCTGGACATCGCTCGCATGGCAAGTGAGACCAGCCAGCGCTGGGAACATGCCCGCCCGTGGATCGTCGACGATGACAAGGCCCGCAGGCTCTGGGACATGAGCGAGAAGATGCTGGCGGACGCCTGACAGCGCGCCTGCCCCTCCGAGATTGACGCGCCGCGCCTTCCGGCGCACCTGAGGCCGCAATGACGCACGAGACAACCGCCCCCGCGCCGAGCCCCGCCCCGGCTTCCCGCCGCGCCCTGTGGTTGGGGCTTGGCCTTCTCGTGGTGGTCCTTGGGGTCTTCGCTCTCGGAAAGTTGGGTTACCTGCCTGGCCGCGAGGAGGCCCTCGACTGGCTCAAGGGCCTGTCAGGCAGCCCTTGGGGCCTGCCAGCGGTGATCCTCGTCTTCTGCCTCGCCGCCTTCCTGGGCATGCCGCAATTCGCTCTGCTCGCCGCCTCTGTGGCCGTGTTCGGCCCGCTGCTGGGCGCCGTTTATGGCTGGATTGCCAACATGACCTCCGGCGCCCTGACCTTTTGGATCGGCCGGTCCGGAGGCGAAGCCGCCGTGCGCCGTTATGCGGGGCCCCGCGCCCAGAAACTCTCCCGTCTGATCGGTCAGAATGCGCTGATCGCCAGCGCCGTTGTGCGGTCTGTTCCCGCCGGGCCGTTCCTGATCGTGAACATGGTGTTCGGGGCGAGCGCCGCGAAGTTCCGCGACTACTGGATCGGCATGGGGCTCGGCATCCTGCCGAAGATCCTGCTGGTCGCAGTTGGCTGGAAGACGCTGGTCTCCGCCTTTGAGGGCAACCCCGTCACCGCGATCCTGTTCGGCGGCGCCGCGCTGGCACTGTATGCCGGGATTGCGATTTTTGTGGTGCGGCGGGCCCGGAAGGCCTGGCAAGATATTCCCGAAACCCCGGCCCCTGCGGTTGACACCGGGCAGAAACGCAGCGATTAAACCCTTCATGCGCAAACTCTTGCCCCTTCTTCTGCTCCTTACCGGCCCCTGGCCGGAGCCGGCCCTCTCCAGCTGAGGGGTGCACGCGCGGCCAGGGGATGCCAAGACAACGCCCATCCCATCCTCAGACCCCACCGCAGAGCCGCCAGACCATGACCTCCAAATCCACCGCGAAAGCCGCGAAGAAATCCCGCGTCGTCATTTTTGACACCACCATGCGTGACGGCGAGCAATCGCCCGGCGCGTCGATGACGCATAACGAAAAGCTCGAACTGGCCAGCCTGCTCGAAGACATGGGCGTCGATATCATCGAGGCCGGCTTCCCGGCGGCATCGGACGGCGACTTCACCGCCGTCAGCGCCATCGCCGCGCAATCGAAAAACTCGGTGATCTGCGGCCTCGCCCGCTCGACGCCCGCCGATATCGACCGCTGCGGCGAAGCCGTGCGCAAGGCCGCGCGCCCGCGCATCCATACCTTCATCTCCACCAGCCCCGTGCACATGAAGCACAAGCTGAAGATGGGCCCGAACGCGGTTCTGGAAGCGGTCGGCCGGTCGGTCGCCCAGGCCCGCAACCTCGTGGACGATGTGGAGTGGAGCGCGGAAGACGCGACCCGCACCGAGTTCGATTTCCTCTGCAAATGTATCGATGCGGCGATCGCCTCCGGCGCGACGATGATCAACGTGCCCGACACGGTCGGCTATTCGCATCCGGAAGAGTACGGCGCATTGATCCGCCGGCTGATCGAAACCATTCCGAACTCGGACAAGGTGA
>JAIXVM010000112.1 GCA_027482995.1 Hyphomonadaceae bacterium
GCTGGACAGCCTGAAAGCGGGGTTGGCGGCGTTTGCGTTCACGCAGGTGGCCGGGCGCGAAGTGGGTTTTGTGGCCGGCGCGGCGGCGTTTATCGGGCATTGCTATCCGGTCTGGCTGAACTTCAAGGGCGGCAAGGGCATTGCGACCTATGCGGGCCTGCTGGTGTTCGTGACGCCGCTGAAGGGTCTCGTGATTGCTGCGCCGATCTGGCTGGGCCTGTTTGCGCTGACGCGGATTTCGTCGCTGGCGGCGCTGACGGCGGCGGTGGCTGTGCCGCCGGGAACCTACATGATGGGCGAGCGCAATCCGGTGATCCTGGCGGGGCTGACGCTGCTGTCGGTGTTTGTGTTCTGGACGCACCGGACAAACCTCGGCCGTCTGATCAAGGGCACGGAGCCACGCTTCGGAGCATCGAAAGACAAGCCTGAAGAATGAGCCTGAGACGGCTCAGCGACGCGGAACGCCGCGACTGGGTTCGCCTCGTCCGTACACCGAATATCGGGCCCCAGACATTTGCGCGGCTGATCGAGCGGTTCGGCAATGCGACAGATGCGCTGTCGGCCTTGCCGGATATTGCGAGCCGGGTGGCGAAAGGGCGGCGGATCGAGCTGCCCTCGCCCTCGTCTATCGAGGACGAGATTGCGGCGACCGAGCGCATTGGCGCGCGGATCATTGCGAGCTGCGAGCCGGACTTTCCGAAACTGTTGGTCTCGCTCGATCCGCCGCCGCCCTTGCTGACGGTGCTGGGGAACCTCGCGCTGGCGCGGGCGGACGCCGTGGCGATCGTTGGCGCGCGGAACGCCTCGGCGGCGGGGCGGAAGATTGCGCGCGACATGGCGGCGGAGCTTGGGCGGGCGGGGTTGGTCACCGTATCGGGCCTGGCGCTCGGCATCGACGGCGAAGCGCATGCGGCGAGCCTGAAGACGGGCACCATCGCGGTGCTCGGCGGCGGGATCGACCATATCTACCCGCCGCAGCATGAGCGGCTTTACCGCGAGATTGCCGAACAGGGCCTGATCGTTTCGGAGAGCCCGACCGGGCACAAGGCGCGGGCGCAGGATTTTCCGCGCCGCAACCGGATCATCACGGGGCTCGCCCGGGGTGTGGTGGTGGTCGAAGCTGCCGAGCGGTCCGGGTCGCTGATTTCGGCACGGATGGCGGGGGAACAGGGCCGCGAGGTGATGGCGGTGCCGGGCTCGCCGCTGGACCCGCGCGCGGCGGGAACCAACGGGCTGATCCGGCAAGGCGCCGCGCTGGTGCGTCATGCGGCGGACGTGATGGAAGTGCTGACCGGCCTGCCGCCGCTTTTCGTGGCCGCGCCGCCCTCGCCCGCTTTCCTGCCGGACTCGGCGGAGGGGCCGGTCGGGGACGACCAGTTGGCCCGGGTGCGGCAGGCGCTGAGCCCCAATCCGATGCCGATTGACGAGATTGCGCGGGCCGCCGGCCTTGCGGCGGCACGGTGCAACGCCGTGCTGCTGGAGCTTGAAATCGCCGGTGAGGCGACCGCCTACCCCGGCGGGCTGGTGGCGCGGGCGGTATGAGCCTCTGTGGCCCGCATGCACCGGCCTTTCCGATAAACGCAGGACCGGGCCGCCAAAAGCAGGCCCGGGCCGCCGGATGGCTGGACGGCCCGCTGGATCGACTCTAAGCCTTTTGAAACGCCGCACGGGTCCTGCAGGGGAAGGCAGTCCGCGCTTAACGACGGCAGAGTGAGGGTCGAACCTTTGGCTTTCTGGTCCCAGTATGCGCTGCTCGCCGGTTTTTCGGCCGTGCTGCCGCTAGCCGCGCATGCGCAGGTTCTAGAGACGGCCGCGCCCGAGAGTGTTGAGGCGCCGACGGTCCCGGTTCAGGCTGATGCCCAAGTATTGGAGAAACTGCCGGGCACGGTCACCGAGGTTGCGCCTTCCGCGTCCGCCGACGCCGCGCCCGAAACCCCCAGTGAAAGTGTGATCCTGGAGGCCGACCGGGTTTACGAGATTTCCGGCGAGGACAGCATCGTTGCGGAAGGCAATGTCGAGGCCCTGTACCAGGGCCGGACGCTGCGCGCCGACAAGCTGGTGTTCAACCGGACGACGGAAAAAGTCCGCGCGATCGGCAATGTCATCGTCACCGATCCGGACGGCGCCCAGCAGTTTGCCGATGAAATGGAAGTCGGCACGACCCTGTCAGACGGCTACGCGATCGGCTTTTCGGCGCGACTCGGAGATGGCGCGACGGTCGCCGCCAACTCTGCGGTGCGCCGGACCGACGGGATCAACGCGCTCGAACAGATGGTCTATACGTCCTGCGAGGTCTGCGAGACCGACAAGACGCCGACCTGGAGCATCCGTGCGCGGCGCGCCGTGCTCGACCAGGACAGCCAGATGATCTCCTACCGCGATGCGGTGGTCGAGGTGGCCGGCATTCCGGTGTTCTACCTGCCTTACCTTGCGCACCCCGATCCGAATTCGGAGCGGCGCTCGGGCCTGCTGATCCCGGATGTCGGCATTTCGTCGAAGATCGGCGCCTTCTACAAGCAGCCCTATTACTGGGCGATCTCGGACAGCTCGGAAGTGACGATCGCGCCGTTGCTCTCGGAGAATGTGAACCCGGTCCTGAACGTCGACTTCAAGAAGCGGTTCTATTCCGGCGCCATTCGCATCGACGCGAGCGCGACGAACGAGGCCGACTTTGATGGCGACGGCGAACTGTTCGGCGAGAAGCAATTCCGCGGGCACGTCTATGCCAACGGCGCGTTTGCGATCACGCCGGAATGGCTGTGGGGCTTTGCGGTCGAGAGCCAGACCGACGACTTGTATGACCGTCGCTATGATATCGACGGGCAGACCGACAAGCGCGGCCTCTACGAGAACCAGCCGCGCCGTTTGCTGTCCCAGCTGTTCGCGGTGGGCCAGGGTGATGATTATTACGCCGATGTCGCCATCCTGAA
>JAIXVM010000308.1 GCA_027482995.1 Hyphomonadaceae bacterium
AGGGGATGATGTCGATCTTCTCGCCCGAAAGCTCGCCGACCACCGCCTGCACGCGCGCGCCGCGCATACCGACGCACGCGCCGACCGGATCGATCGAGCTGTCATTCGAGATCACGCCGATCTTGGCGCGGCTGCCTGGGTCGCGGGCGCAGGCCTTGATCTGGATGACGCCTTCATAGACTTCCGGCACTTCGGCAGCGAACAGCTTGCGCATGAAATCCGGGGCGGCGCGCGACAGGAAGATCTGCGGGCCTTTCAGCTCGCGGCTGACCTTGTAGAGATAGGCGCGGACACGGTCGTTCGGTTGGAAGTTTTCGCGCGGGATACCGTCATTGCGGCGGATGATGCCCTCGGCGCGGCCAAGATCGACGATCACGTGGCCATACTCGACGCGCTTGACGATGCCGTTGATGACGTCGCCAACGCGGTCCTTGTACTCCGTGTACTGACGCTCACGCTCGGCATCGCGCACTTTCTGCGTGATGACCTGCTTGGCGGTCTGGGCGGCGACGCGGCCGAAATCGAAGGGCGGGAGCTCTTCCTTCAGTTCGCTGCCGATTTCGAGCGAGGAATCGATCTTCTTGGCTTCGGCGAGGCGCAACTGCTTGGCTTCGTCTTCGAAGTTGTCGTCGGCGACGACCGTCTGGACGCGCCAGAGCGTCTGCTCACCGGTAGCCGTGTCGATCCGGGCGCGGATGTCGTGCTCCTGACCATACTTGGCCTTGGCGGCTTTCTCGATGGCTTCCTGCATCGCTTCGATCACGATGCGCTGGTCGATCGATTTCTCTTCTGCGACCGCTTTGGCGATCTGAAGGATTTCAAGCCGGTTGGCGGAAACGCCTACGGTGCTCATTGGAGATCTCCTGTCTCTTCTTCGTCTGTGTCGTCGTCTGTCTCGTCGATCTCGAAATCGGCGAGGGTGTCTTCGTCTTCGTCCGGCTGGGGCGGCAGGTTGCCGGCCGCGCGCGCCGCTTCGATCAGTTCATCGGTAAGCACAAGGCTCGCCCGGCTCATCTCGTGAACGCCGGCGACGAGTTCCGTCTCGTCGTCAAGTTCGATATGCACGCCGTCGTCGTCTTCGGAGACGATGGTGCCGGTAAACCGGCGACGGCCGTCAATCGGGCGGGCCAGTTCGATCCGGGCCGCATGCCCGATCCAGCGCGCGAAATCACCCGGACGCGTCAGCGGCCGGTCGATGCCCGGGGTCGAGACTTCCAGAAGGTAGGCCTCTGGGATCGGGTCGGCATCGTCCAGCACCGGGTTGATGGCGCGGCTGAGGCGGGCGCAGTCCTCGACATCCGTCGGTGCGCCCCCTGCCCGCTCGGCCATCACCTGAAGGTGGGGACGCCGGCCGCCCGAAACGCGCAGGCGGACGACTTCCATGCCGAGCTTGTCCGCGACGGGGCGGATAATCTCCAGCAGGCGGCGTTCCTGTTCGGTAAGGGCGATCATGAAGGCAGGGCAAATCCAGGCAAAGAAAAACGGCGGACCCGTTTCCGGACCCGCCGCCGATATATTTCGACTTGGCGGCTAGATAATCCCGAAAGGGCGATCTGTCGAGGGGGATACTGATCCCAACAAAAAACGGCGGCCAGGAGACCCGGCCGCCGCATCCTGACCCTTTTGGGGCCAACTTGCTTAGAGGATTTTCAGGTCTACAGCGGAGGTCTTGCCGCGGCGTTCGTCCTTGTGCAGTTCATAGGCGATGGCCTGGTTTTCGGCGAGGGTGCGGAGACCCGACCGCTCAACCGCCGAAATGTGGACGAACACGTCTGCGCCGCCCTCATCCGGCTTGATGAAGCCGAAACCCTTCTGGTCGTTGAACCACTTAACTTTTCCGGTTGCCATAATGGCCTTCCTTTACCGTTCCGGGCCGCGACAAGCGCGGGATTGCGCCGTGCCGGTGCCCATCGAAATCGGGGGAGGGAAAGTCATTGCCGTCGGTCTGACGGGGTCTTGATATTCAGACCGACCGGTTTCGATGCGACGGATTAGGCCACAAAATGGGCAAATCGTCAATAAAGCTGATCAATTCAGGTGCGCGTGAAGTCGTACCAGACTGGCGCGCAATCACCCAGCTTCTTGGTTTCATAGCGTGTGGTGACATGATCCGAGGGCGGACGGCGCCAGTCATCGGCGGCTTCGGCTGTCCAGTTGAGCCCGCCCTGCCGCAGGAACGTGAGCAGGGCTTCATCGGCATAGCTCGCCACATCGGTGGCAAACCGGACCTGCCCGCCGGGCGCGAGCACGCGGCGGAGTGCGGAGACAAACTCGGGCTGCACGAGGCGGCGCTTCTGCTGGCGGCGCTTCGGCCAGGGGTCCGGAAACAGGATGAAGGCGCGCTCGATCGAGGCGGGGGCGAAGGCATCCAGCAACAGGCGTGCATCGTCCGGCCACAGACGGACATTGGTCAATTGGTGGTCCTCGATTCCGGCGAGTGCCTTGGCGACGCCTTCGACAAAGGGTTCGCAGCCGATGAAGCCGATATCCGGATGCGCAGCGGCCTGGGCAACGAGGTGCTCGCCGCCGCCAAAGCCGATTTCCAGCCAGACTGCGCGGGCCCCTTGAAACAGGCTGCGCGGGTCCAGCCCCTGCAGAACCGGTGCAGGCAGCCGCCAGCGATCCAGCTGCGTGTCCAGAAGGTTCTGCTGGCGCGGCGACAAGGCCCGGCCGCCGGTGCGGCCGAAGGTGCGGATCGGGCGATCCCTCAAGTTGTCAGTGTCGTGCGGGGCCATGCCGGGACGCGCTCAATCCTGGCCCGACCGGTTGTCAAAGGCAGAGGCTGCTGCCCGGACAGTATTCAGCAGGGACTTGCGCAGCGACACGTCCTCAATCTTCTGGAAGGCTGAAATGAGCTCCAGCATTTCCGGCGTCATCACGGGGGCGTGGGGCTCGTCTTCATCCTCGGCGAACTCGGCGGTTTCTGCCTCCAGGAACTCTTCGGCCCCTTCGAAGAAATAATTGATCGGCACACCGAGCACGCCGGCGATCTCGAACAATCGTCCGGCGGAGACGCGGTTAACGCCCTTCTCGTATTTCTGGACCTGCTGGAATGTCAGTTCAAGGAGTTCGCCGAGCCGTTCCTGGGTCAACTTGAGCTCGCGGCGGCGCCAGCGGATACGTTGCCCGACAACCCGGTCGATTCCGCTCGGAAGTTTGCTGTCGGTCATTGCTCATCCATTCGCGCGCGGCGCATCGCTGCCGACAGGCTTAGCGCCTCCAACTGACGAAGGCCAGTATGGCGAAGATGCAGAGGCTGAACCAGAAAAGCACGGCGCCGAAGCGGGTCTGGAAGACGGTCGGCGGGGCCGGCTCCGGAATGCGGTCCCGGCCATAGGTTGCCGACCAGCCTTCGGGAGCCGTTTCCGCCGGCAGTGTCCGCATCGTCTCGCGGCCATAGCCATCGACGATGCCGGAGGCGCCCCGGTTGGCTGCGCGCACGAGCGGCAGACCGGTTTCGATGGCGCGGTAACGGTTCTGGGCATAGTGCTGGGCCGGGCCCATGCCGCCGCCGAACCAGGCATCGTTCGAGATCAGCACGATCCATTGCGCCCGATCCGTCAGGTTGGCCTGCCGCGTGATTTCAGGGAACAGGCCCTCATAACAGATAAGCGCCACGAAGGGCGGCATGGTGCCGGTGTCGATGGCGGTCGGGCCGCCGCCCGGACGGAAGCCGGAAGCGGCGAGGCGCTGGGTTGTCGGCGGCAGAAAGGATGCGAACTGGCGACCGAAGGGGATGAAATCGACCGCAGCGAGCTCACCGAACGGGACCAGACGGTGCTTGTCATACAGCGAAACCGGACCGGTCTGGTTGGCGTTGCCGTCCAGCACGGCGAGGCTGTTGTAATAGACGGGGGTATCTTCGGTGAACCACTCATAGCGGGTGGCACCCACGATCAGCGTGCGCTCACCGATATAGGATGAAATCGCATCCAACCCTTCGGCTTCCTGCAGAAGGAAACCAGGCACGGCGCCTTCGGGCCAGACGACGATATCGCCGGGCTTGCTGTCCGGGTATGTCAGCATACGAACGTATTCATTGAGGACCGGAGCAGACTCGAGCCGGTCCCATTCGGACTGCGGCACACCGGCATCCATGATGACGACCGGCTGATCGGTCAGCGGAGAGGGGGCGGCAATCCGCTCGGCCCCCCAGGCCCAACCGATGGCCAGCAGGACCACGGCCCCGAAGGCCGGTGACAGCCGGAGGCCAAGCCCGCGCGCATCGCGTGTGTCGACGAGCGCGGCAGGCGCAGACATCACGAACACCGTGAGCAAGGTCAGCCAGTAAACGCCGCCGAGCGAGGCGGCCTGCGAGAAGGCGCCGCCCGGAATCCAGGTTGTGCCGGGAAGGTTCCAAGGGAAACCGCCGAAGAGGTGCCCGCGCGTCCATTCAGCGATCGAGAAGAACAGCGCAAACACGAAGATACGGGAGGGCGACGCCGACCAGAAGGCCCCGGCCATCGCCATGAAGGCGCCCCAGATCAGGCCCATGCCCGCGGGCAATACGATCAGCGGCAACCAGATGAAGACGAGATGCTGCTCCGGGTTCACGAGGAAGGGCAGCGCGGTCCAATGCATGCTGACGAGGAAGAAGCCTGAACCAAAGGCCCAGCCCCGGAAAGCGACCGCCCTGCCCCAGCGCTTGTGCGCGCGGGCGCCGTCGATCATCCAGATCAGGCCCGGCAGCGAGACTGCGAGGGCCGCGCTGAAATGGAAGGGCGCAAAGGCAAACGCCGCCAGCGCGCCGAGCAGGGCCGCCGCGCCGGCAGCCGGCCAGCCTTTCATTCGGGCGAGAGACTCGTGCAGGGGGCCCAGGGCTGTGAAGCCGTGGCTGCGAACCGCTTCGGACATGTGCGCTACTCCTCGCGCGACGGGGACGCCGACGTTTCCGGCATATGTAGCCTGAGCCGCCGGATACGTCGCGTATCGGCTTCCAGAATTTCGAGAGAGGTGCCGCCGGGATGGCGTAAGACGTCGCCCTCGACCGGCATCTTGCCAGCCAGCGCGACCGCAACGCCGCCCAGGGTGCCGATCTCCGCATCATTTCCGGGAAGGCTCAGATCAAGGCCAGACTTGGCGGCAAACTCATCGAGATCGGTGCGCGCATCTGCCTCCCAGATCGCATCACCGCGCTGCAGGAAGAGCGGCTCGTCGTCGTCATGCTCATCCTCGATATCGCCGACGATGACTTCGACGAGATCCTCGAGTGTGATCAGACCGTCCGTGCCGCCATATTCGTCCACGACGAGAGCGAGGTGGAGGCGGGAGGCCTGCATCTTCACCAGCAGGTCCGCGAGCCGCATCGAAGGCGGCACATAGAGAACGTCACGGCGCAAATGATCGAGCGGGCGCTCGCCGGGCGTGACACCCTTCGCAATGTCACCGATCACATCCTTGATGTGAACAAAGCCGATCGGATCATCGAGCGTTTCGCGGAACACGGGCAGGCGCGAGTGGGTCACCTCGGCGAAATACTGGAGCAGCTCTGGAAACGC
>JAIXVM010000012.1 GCA_027482995.1 Hyphomonadaceae bacterium
GCATCTCCGAGCGCCATGACACGAGCCAGCGTGACGTGATACGGATGGTCTGCGACCTGCGGCTCGCCGAAGCGGCCGGCGTGCTGGCGCGGATCTTTCCCTTGTCCGGCGCACAGGACGAGAAGCTGGACGAGCTCACCGAGACGGGATCGGGCCGAACGTCCGGACACGGATATGACCGCCTGCACCGCGAGGTGATCGGCCCGCTGGACGAGATCGACCGCAACCTGCACAGCATCAGCCTGGCGCTGACGCATGCCTATGGCGCGTTTGGTTAGCTAGTGGCTTTGCGGCAGGCGGCTCGCGGGGGCCTGCAGGTCCATTTCGATGCCGCCGACCAAGCTGCCCGGCACGCTGAGGATGACGCGGCCGCGGCGCCGGTCGAACTGGACCTGGAAACGGGAGAGCAGGTCGAGCCCGAGCACCATGACGGGTTCGTCTTCGAGACCAATTTTTTCCAGCAGGACGGGATCAGATACCATCAGCTTCGGATTCTCGATGAAGAAATCCGCGAAACGTATCTTGCGCACGTCCACGACCCAAAGGTCTGCGCTGTCGCCGGTGATGCCGAGCAGACGGCGCGTGTTGTCCTCATCGCGTTTCATGTTGGCGAAGCGCGCGAAGGCCGAGTTCACGTAGGAGAGGTTCGATCCGGTATCGACCAGGGCGCGGCCGGTCTTGCCATTGATCTGTACCGGGATGAAAATCAGGCCGCCATCCACCGTGAAGGGCAGAGTCTCCGAATAGCGCGACCGGTCGTTCTCGGGCCGGCCGTCATAGAGGCTGATCAGGCCATCCTCGAAATTGAACTCCAGCACATCGCCCGGAAAGGCGGAAACTGGCAGGACATTGGCGGCCGCGCCCGGCACGTCCATGTCTTCGCTATAGGCGGCCTCAAGCGCACCCAGACGCAGGCTGCCGATATCGATGCTGGCGATCTGCACCACGGGATAGAGCCGCTCGCCATTCACGCCCAGGATATTGACCCGGCGCGAGGCGGCGTCCGGCGGCAGGACGCCGCTACCGGCCACTTCCCGGCTGTCGACCATCGGGAAGGTCGCGGCCGTATCGACGACGCCTGTGGTCCGTGTGCGGTCATTGATTTCGAGCTCGACGATCATGTGCTCGTGCTCGCTGATCTCGAAGGGAATGATGGTGCGGGCCGCGCCAGCCGCGAAGGCGGGCGGGGCCGCAAGGACCAAGGCGGCTGCGAACGCAGCGGTTGGGCGGTCTGGCCTGCGCTTCGGCAGCATCGTTTTCTCCCGTTAGGCAACATGCCATGAAACGGGTTGGCCGGACAGAGACAGCCGGCGCAGCGGCTGACCCGGCGTCACGGCTTCCGGTTACGCTTACGTTCGCGTAAAGCAAAAATCGGAGACGCCCAGAGCCCAAGGGCCGTCCACACAGGGAGAATCACCATGGCAGAGGCCTATATCGTTGACGCCGTCCGCACCCCCCGCGGCATCGGCAAAGTTGGCAAAGGCGCGCTGGCGCACATGCACCCGCAGCACCTTGCCGCCACCGTCCTCAGCGCGCTGCGCGACCGCAACAAGCTCGACACCGCCACCGTCGATGACATCATCTGGGGCACGTCGAGCCAGCGCGGCGCACAAGGCGCCGACATGGGCCGCATGGCCGCGCTCGATGCCGGCTTCGACATCAAGGCCTCGGGCGTCACGCTCGACCGTTTCTGCGGCTCGGGCATCACCACGGTGAACCTCGCCGCCGCGCAGATCATGTCCGGCATGGAAGATTGCGTGATCGCCGGTGGCTGCGAAATGATGAGCTACACGGCGGCGACCGCCGATCCGAAATCCCCGCCGACGATGGACGTGGGCAACCTGCGCCTGCGCGCCAAGCACCCGCAGTCGCAGCAAGGCGTGTGCGCCGATGCGATCGCCACGCTGGAAGGCATCGACCGCCAGGCCGTGGACCAGCTCGCCGTCGTCAGCCAGCAGCGCGCCGCCCGCGCCATCGCCGAAGGCCGCTTCAACAAGTCGGTCGTGCCGGTTTACAACGTGGACGGAACACTGGCGCTGGACCATGAAGAGTTCCCGCGTCCGCAGACGACGATGGAAAGCCTCGCCGGCCTGAAGACCGTGTTCAACATGTACATGGACATCCCGGTCGATGACCAGGGCAACACCTATGGCAACATGGTGACGCGCAAGTACCCGCAGCTCGAAGGCAAGATGAACCACGTTCACCATGCCGGTAACTCGTCGGGCGTGGTGGACGGCGCTGCCGCCATCCTCGTGACGTCGCCAGAGTATGCCAAGAAGCACGGCCTGAAGCCGCGCGCCCGGATCGTGGCGACGGCGAACATGGGCGACTGCCCGACGCTGATGCTCAACGCACCGGTCGCTGCCGCGAAGAAAGTGCTTGAGAAAGCCGGTCTGACCACGGACGATATCGACGTGTACGAGATCAACGAAGCCTTCTCGGTGGTCGCCGAGAAATTCATCCGTGACCTGAAGCTCAACCGCGACAAGGTGAACATCAATGGCGGCGCGATGGCCCTCGGCCACCCGATCGGCGCCACCGGTTCGATCCTGATCGGCACCGCCCTCGACGAACTCGAGCGTTCGGGCGGCCGCTACGGCCTCGTCACCATGTGCGCCGCCGGCGGCATGGCCCCGGCGATCATCATCGAGCGCATCAGCGCGTAAGTCTTCCCGCAAGGGACAGAACACTAAGCCCCGCCGGTTCACGCCGGCGGGGTTTTTCTTTGTGTTTCAGACCGTTATCGGCTCCCCGATCAGGAATTGCCGGACGGCTTCGGTCTGACCGGCGATGAAATGCGGCGCGTCCGGCAGGAAGCGGACGGTCAGATTACGGACATTCGCTTCGAGGCGCTGGCGGGTCTCGCGGCTGTCGATGAACACATCCTTGCCGCCGAGGATGGCAAGCACCGGCATCGTCAGGGAACGGAGGGCTTCGTCCGTGATCTGCGGCAGGTTCGAGCGACGCGGCACGAAATGCGCGAAGGTGAGCTCCAACAGTTCGGCGATAGCAGTCTGCGTCTCCGACAAGGGCTCGGTGCGCTTGCCGCCGATGCGTTCGGTCAACTTGCGCTGACCCCAGGGGCCGAGCAGCAGGAGCGGCAGCGCCCAGAGGAGAATGTTGAGATTGCGCCCGACGCCGCCCGGGCAGAAGAGGACGAGACGGCGGACCTTGCCGGGACGGCGCGTGGCATAATCCAGCGCGAGCCAGCCGCCAAGGGACGTGCCGGCAATCGCAGGCATCTCGATGTCACGGGCGCGGAACACATCGTCCAGCCAGTCTGCATGATCACCGGTCTTGAGTGGCGGGCGGACTTCGGCGCTGAAGCCGGCATCGCCGATGATATCGATACAGATGACCCGGAAATGCTGGCTCCAGGCCACAACATCGACCATCCAGCTGGCGGAGTTCGACGCGGTGCCGTGCAGCAGCACGAGCGGCGGCGCGTCCTCGGAGCCGCACTCGATGACGAAGGTGTCACCCTGCCGTGTCGGTACGGTGAAACGGCGGCTCTCGACCGGCCAGTGGCGCAGCGCCGCTTCATACCGTTCACGGACGATGCGGGCGCCGCCAGGCGTTTTCCAGACAGAGGGCATCGGGCTTCACCCTTCGAGACAGGTGTCGACGAGACCGAGCAGGCCGGCGACATCTGACGGCGCCCCGACCGCAATGACCTTGAGGGTGCGGTGCACGGGATCATGCGCGAGATTGACCGACAGCGGATTGTCACGCCGCGCGGGCCCGGCGGCGGCGCCCATCAGCGTGGCCGTCAGGCTGCGCAGGAGACGCTCGTCCACATCGGGGATGTCAACGACTGCCGTGACGCGCGCCTGCGGTAGGGTTTGCGCCACGCTGATGCCCGCGAGGGCGTCGAGATCGGTTCCGAGGATGCGGTATTGCTTGCCCACCTTTGTCGCGCGCAGGCGCCCCTCCCGGATAAATCGCAGGACGGTGCGCGTGTGGAGCTGCAGGCGCTCGGCGGCGGCCTCAACGGAAAAGAGCTGTTCTATAACTTAAAATGCTCCTTATGGATTATGATAGTGTATTTTATGGAACATTGTGGAGTCAAGCGGCGTCCGGGGAGCGCGCGTCGGAATCGCGCCACCGCGCGCCGCGTGACACGGAGGGCTGTCGGCGCTATCGCAGCGCCGATGATGGATGCAGTTGTTTTCGATACGCTTTTGTTGGCCCTGGAGGACGGGGCTGTGCCCCTGCCCGAGACGGGGCCGATCCTTGTGCTGAATGCCGAGCCGGGACCGTGGCTGATGCAGCTGCCCAAGGACCGGGTGATCTGCCGGACGAGCTTCAAGCCGAACCATGACGCGCTTCGCGCGGCGGGATTCCATGTGCTGGCGGTGGATTCGGTCGACCTGCCCGAGGCGCGGCTGACGATCGTGGTGCCGCCGCGCCAGCGCGACCAGGCGCGGGCCCTCTATGCGCGCGCGCTGCTGGCGGCGCCGGAGGGCGGCTATGTGCTCGCGAGCCTGCCGAATACGCTGGGCGGCAAGACCGGCGAGAAGCAGCTGGCGGAAATTGCCGGCGATGCCGCGAGCCTGTCGAAGCACAAATGCCGGGCCTTCTGGACGATCAAGGCGGACGCAGTGGTGAACCATCCGCTGGCGGAGGACTGGATTGCCGAGGACGCGATCCGCGAGATCGAACCCGGCCTGTTCAGCCGGCCGGGCCTGTTCAGCTGGGACCGGGTTGACCCGGGCAGCGAGCTGCTGGCCGACAGCGTGCCGGAGACGGTGAAGGGCATCGGCGCAGACCTTGGCGGCGGTTACGGCTTCCTCAGCCGCGAGATTCTTGAGCACTGCCCAAAGGTCGAGCGGATGGACCTCTATGAGGCCGAGTACCGCGCGATGGCCTGCATCGAGGCAACACTCGCGCCTTACGAAGGGCGCTTTGCGGCGCATTGGGCGGATGCGCTCAATGACCTGCCCAAGGCAGCCTATGATTTCGTCGTGATGAACCCGCCTTTCCATACGGGCCGGGCCGATAACTCCGCCCTCGGACGAAGCTTCATCCGCGCGGCGTCCCAAACCCTGAAGCCCGGCGGCACGCTCTGGCTGGTTGCCAACCGGCACCTGCCCTATGAGGCTGAACTCGCCGCCTGTTTCAAGGAGCATGAGATGCTGGAGGATGAGGCGGGCTACAAGATCATCCGCGCCGAGCGGCCGAAGCGCCAGAAATGACCTGCCAATGAAGGACAGCCTGAAGCTTGCCAAATACCTGGCCGGGCTGGGCTATGGCTCGCGCAAGGAGGTGGCGATCGCCATCCGCGATGGGCGTGTGACCGGCGAGGGCGAGAACCTGCGCTTTGACGGCGAGCCGATTGATCCGCCGCAGGGTCTGGTGATCGTGATGAACAAGCCGGCGGGCTATACCTGCTCGCATGCCGACCAGGGGCCGCTGGTTTATGACTTGCTGCCGCCGCGCTTTCTGAAACGTGATCCGAAATTCTCCTCGGTGGGGCGGCTGGATGCGGAGACAACCGGTGTTCTTCTGTTCACGGATGATGGCGCCCTGCTGCACAAGCTGATCTCGCCGAAATCCAGCCTGCCGAAGACCTATGAGGCGACGCTGGCGCGGCCGCTGGAGGGCCATGAGGCGGCGCTGTTTGCCTCCGGCACGCTGGTGCTGCGCGGCGAGGAGAAGCCTTGCCTGCCCGCGCAGCTGGAGGTGACGGGTGAGCGCGCGGCGCGGCTGACGCTGACCGAAGGGCGGTATCACCAGGTGCGCCGGATGTTTGCGGCGGCGGGCAATCATGTCGAGGCGCTGCATCGCAGCCGGTTCGGAGCCCTCGGCATCGACGGCCTGAAACCGGGCGAGTGGCGGGCGCTGACCGCGGCGGAGATGGCAAGCCTCAAGGCGCCCGTTCAGGGCCAGGGATAGTCCGCCACCGGATCACCCTCGGCGGCCATCGTGGCCACGAGCGTGCGGCGATAGGCGACCACGTTCTCGATCTCGACGGCGCGCAGGCGGGCCACTTCTTCTGCGGTGAAGGGTTCAGGAGGCTCTGCGTCGGTACCCGCCCATTCGGCCATCACATAATTGAGGACGGCGGCAAGCTCCGCATCGGCAAGATTGGCGGCGCGCACGCCGGGCACGTGGGTGATGTAGAGGCGGCCCTCGTCACGGCGCGCGAGCGGACCGATGAAACCCGGAAAAGGCGGAATGCCGGACGCCGGCGCGCCCGCGCCGCTGGGGCTGTGGCAGCCGGAACATTTGAGCGCGTAGAGCGCGGCGGGCGTGAAGGTGAGGCTGGCTTGCGTCTCGCGTGTCTCGGGACGCGCACCGGCGGCCGCCATCGCTGCCCAGGCGCCGAGCACCATCAGGCCGGCGAGACCGGCGCCGAGGATGCGCCCGCCGAGGGTCATGCCCCGGCAACACCGACGACGAGCGCGACCGTGCAGTGATAGCCCTGGTTCTCGTTGGCCATGCACCAGTTGACGTCGTTCGACAGGCCGAGCGAATAGGCCGGGCGTTCGCCCTTGCTGCCGAAGCAGTATTGCGCGCCGGAGAACGGCGTCTTGCCGCAGCAATCATAGTAGGAAATCAGGTAGTCGCGGTTGTCGCCGGGATTGTGGCAGGTGCCGACCCAGGAGATCAGCGAGGCCTCGCTACCGACCGGGCATTGCGAACTTGATCCGCCGGCGGTGGAGCAGAGAAATCCGTCCACGGCGCAATAGCGCCAGTAATCGCAGCTCTTGTCATCGTAATCGCCCTTGGCGGGGGTCGCGCCCCAGGCGCGGTCGAATGGCAGGGCGGCCGCCGCGGCGCCGCCGACCAGCAAGCCGCCGAGACGGGCGAGCGCGCTGCGCCGTCCGAAACTCCGGGCGCTGCGCCGGGCACTGTCTTCAGCGCGGCGCAAGAGCGCGGCCTTGATCCGGTCCAGGACATTCCGCATGCGTCTTACTCCTGAAAGTCTGTTTGGCGGGGGCGGGTCATGCCGCACTCCCCGGCTGACGGGTTTGGGCGCGCACGGCGCTGAGGGCCTGGACGGACGGCACGCCGCGTTCGAGCGCCGAGAAGAGGCTTTCCAATTGCTCGCGGTTGTTGACCAGCCCCTTGGCGCGCACGATGCCGGCCGCATCGATCAGCACGGTATAGGGCAACTTCTGTACACGGTAGGTCTGGCCAAGATCGGCCGAGAGGACGTACGGAAAGGCGGCCAGCGCTTCGCGCGCGATGAACTCCCGGTGCGGTCCTTCGGGGCCGTCACTCGCGAGGATGACCTGCAGCCAGCGGCGCTCGGCGGTCTGGATATCGGCAATCGCAGGCAAGAGCTGCTTGCAGACCGGACAGGTGGGCGACAGGAAGAAGACCAGCGACGCCGTGCTGCCGGGCGCGCCGATTTCCGTCAGGCCGGCGGTGAGGCTTTGAAGGCGGAAGGTGGCGCTCGCCTCGCCGATCGCCGGGCCGCCGCCATCCATCAGGGCGCCGACGGGTGAGATCCGCTCGTACAGGACGCCGATCTGGCGCAGCATGACCCACATCATCACGGCCATCACGATCACGACGAGCCAGAGCGCGACCACCATGAAGAGAAGGATGCCGGTGCTCATGCGAGGCTCCGTACACGGCGGGTTATCGCGGCCAGCGCGCCGGCAAGCTGCC
>JAIXVM010000185.1 GCA_027482995.1 Hyphomonadaceae bacterium
CGCCGGCGTCGTCTCCGAGATCAAGAAGTAAGACAACAGTCCATAAACCGTCCCAAACTTATGGACGGGTTATGGACGGCAAAACGACCCAAAGGCCGCCCCGAAACGGGCGGCCTTTTTCTTGTCAGCTGAAGTCTTTTCAGACCCGGTCTTGCAGCCCGGCGGCAGATGAGGCAAACCCGCGCTGGCCTGAAGGGGTATAGCTCAGTTGGTAGAGTGGCGGTCTCCAAAACCGCAGGTCGTGGGTTCGAGTCCCTCTGCCCCTGCCAGGCCCAACGTCCGCATCTTGTGCCGAATCCGGTCCGGTGCCTACAAAGCCCGCCTGAGCCATTCGAGCGGGAGACGGCACCTTGAGCAGCGCGGGCAAGTCACCTGTCAACCTGGCCGAAGCCTCTGAGCCGTGGTGGCGCGGCGCGGTCGTTTACCAGATTTACCCACGCTCCTATCTCGATACGAATGGCGACGGGGTCGGTGACCTGCCGGGTATCACGCGGAAGCTGGGCTATATCGCCGGCCTAGGCGTCGATGCGATCTGGATTTCGCCGTTCTTCCGCTCTCCGATGCGGGATTTCGGATATGACGTGTCGGACTATTGTGACGTCGATCCGATCTTCGGCACGCTCGATGATTTCGACGTTCTTCTCGCGGAAGCGCACCGGCTCGGCCTCAAGGTCATCATCGATCAGGTCTATGCGCACACGTCCGATGACCATGACTGGTTCGCGCAGAGCCGGGCGTCGCGGGATAATCCGTATTCGGACTGGTATGTCTGGCGCGATCCAAAGCCGGACGGCTCGCCGCCCAATAACTGGCAATCGGTCTTCGGCGGTCCGGCCTGGACCTGGGATGCCCGGCGTCAGCAATACTACATGCACAATTTCCTCGCGAGCCAGCCGCAGCTGAACGTGCACAACCCGGTCGTGCAGGAAGCCTTGCTGGCCGCGGCCAAGTTCTGGCTGGACAAGGGCGTTGACGGGTTCCGTCTCGATGCAATCAACTTTGCCATGTTCGATCCCGAGTTCCGCGACAACCCGCCCTGGCCGGTGGGGACGCGCACCATCACCCGTCCGTTTGACTTGCAGCACCACATTCACAACCAGTCGCACCCGGACATACCCGTGTTCATGGAGCGCGTGCGTTCTCTGGCGGACACCTACGGCGCTGTGTTTACGGTCGCTGAGGTGCCGGGCCCTGATCCGCTGCCCGAGATGCGCGCCTTCACCGAAGGCGAGACGCGGCTCAGCTCCGCCTACAGTTTTGATTTCCTCTACGCGCAAAGCCTGTCTCCCCGCCGCGTCAAGGCTTCGCAGATGAACTGGGCCGGATCCTTCAGTGAAGGCTGGCCGTCCTGGGCCTTTTCCAATCACGACGCACCGCGCTGCATTAGCCGTTGGAGCCAGCCAGGCGCGGACCTGTCAGCCTATGCGAAGTTGACGAACGCGTTGCTGCTCTGCCTCCGGGGCAATCCGATCCTCTATCAGGGCGAGGAGCTTGGCCTGCCGCAGGCCGAAGTGGCGTTCGAAGACCTGCAGGATCCCGAAGCGATCGCCAACTGGCCGCGCACGCTTGGCCGCGACGGCGCGCGCACGCCGATGCCGTGGACGAGGGGCAAAACGTTTGCGGGGTTTTCGGAGCACAAACCCTGGCTGCCGGTCGGGCAGGGGCATGCCGAGCGCGCGGTCTCCGAACAGGATGAAGATCACGCATCGGTGCTCAATTTCACCCGCGCCATGCTGAAGGTTCGTCGCGAATACCGCGCCTTGCAACTCGGCGACGTTTCATTCCCGGATGTTGCGCCGCCACTCCTCGCCATTCGCCGGGAACTGAACGGAGAGTTGGTCACCTGCCTGTTCAATCTTGGAGCCGAGACCGTGCCGGTGCCGGCCGAACTCGTCAGCGGGCACAAAGGGCTTCTTGCATCTGGCGTTGCGCAAGATTTGCCATCCGAACTGGCGGCGAACGCTGTCTGGATCGGGCGACGCTAGGCGAGCCCGCAGGACTCCCGGACGATCAGTTCGGTCGGCAGGCGTTCTGAACGGGGCGGCTTGCCTTCTCCGGCGGCCAGCAGTTTCGAGATCATCAACCGGCCGGCCTTTTCCATGTCCTGCGAAATGGTGGTCAGTGCCGGCGAGGCATAGGCCGCGAGCTGGATGTTGTCGTAGCCGACCACGGCGACATCCTGCGGCACGGTCCGTCCCGCTTTCAGCAAGCTGCGGATCGCGCCGAGGGCGATGAGGTCTCCGGCGGCGAAGATGCCATCGAACGAGACATCGCGGCTGGTCAGGCTGTCGACCGCCGCTTCGGCATAGCTGATCTCGAACTGCGCGGGCACGATCAGGGCCGGATCGACGGTCAGGCCCAAGCGGCGATGTGCGTTGACGTATCCTTCATAGCGCTGCTGCACTTCCCATGCGGCTGTGTCACCGAGGAAGGCGATCCGTCGGCGGCCCTGGTTGAGAAGGTGAGACGTAGCCCGCGCGCCGCCGCGGACGTTATCGGAGCCGACCGAGCAGTATTTCTGGCCGGGCAGTTCCGCGCCCCAGACGATGAACCGGCTTTCGGTTTCGGCCAGTGCGTTCAGACGTTCATGCAGCAGACTCTGGCCGAGGAAGATCACGCCCTCCGCCCGGTTGGTGTTCATGAGGCTTGCAAGGTCATCCATGCTTTCCGGGGCGAGATGCGAAATCAGCAAGTCGCAGCTGATCTCTCGGGCCGCTTCGGCGATGCCGCCGATCAGTTCCTGGAAGAAGGGATCCGATACGCGGGTCTGGCGCCCCTGCGGCGTCGGAATCACGACAGCAATCGTTGCAGCCGCACCCGACAGCATTGCCGGCATCGACGGGCGGAAATTGTAGTTCTGCTCGCGCGCAATCTTCCAGACCCGGCGCTTGGTCTCGTCATTGACGGCCGGGCTGTTGTTCAGCGCGCGCGAGACCGTCGCGATCGAGACACCCGCAATGGACGCAAGATCTTCAAGCCGTGTTCGGCTGGACATCTCCCGCAAACTCCCCCACCCGTATTGTCTGTCATGCCGGGCGCAACGCGCCGAACAGCCTGTTTTGAGTATAACCTGCCGAGCGAATTAAAAAACGGATTTGCGCAGATTGAATCGTTTTACGCCGAGCAAGAATAGTTCAATTATTCAGACCCGTAGCTTGTCTGCCCGCGAAGGCTGGGCCGGTCTCATCGAAATCGGAGTTTCACATGGCCAAGTTCGTACCGGTCGAACCCTTTGATATCGTGATCTTCGGCGGCACCGGCGACCTCTCGCGCCGCAAGTTGCTTCCCGCGCTCTATCACCGCTGGCTTGATGGCCAGATCCCGCCGAGCAGCGTGATCATCGGGACGGCGCGCTCGCCCATGGACGATGCTGGCTATCGCGAGCTTGCCCGGACTGCCTGCGAAGCCGCCTCGGGCAAAAGCTGGGACGCCGCCGAGTGGACAAGCTTCGAGAAGATTCTCCACTACGCAACCATCGATGCGACAGATCCGGGCGCCGACTGGCCAGCGCTGCAAGGCTTGCTGACACCCGAGGACCAGCGCCCGCGCGTATTTTACCTCGCCACATCGCCTCACATCTACGTCGACATCTGCCGCGCCCTCGGGCGCGCAGGGCTCGCGAGCGATCAGGCGCGGGTCGTTCTGGAGAAACCAATCGGCACGGACCTCGCTTCGGCCCGTGTCATCAATGACGGCGTGGCGGAAGTTTTCTCCGAGCGGCAGGTTTTCCGGATCGATCACTACCTCGGCAAGGAGACCGTGCAGAACCTGATGGTGCTGCGCTTTGCGAACATGTTGTTCGAGCCGCTCTGGTCTCACAACTACATCGACCATGTTCAGATCACGGTCGCCGAAAATCTCGGGTTGGAGGGCCGGGCCGACTATTATGACCGGTCAGGCGCCCTGCGCGACATGGTGCAGAACCACCTGCTGCAGCTGCTCTGCCTGACGGCGATGGAGCCGCCGAATGACATGCGCGATGACGATATCCGAACCGAGAAGATCAAGGTGCTGAACGCGCTCGGCTTCATTTCCCCGGACCAGGTCAAGCAGACCGTACGCGGACAATACACGGCCGGCCTTCACGACGGAAAACCGGTGAAGGGATACCTTGAGGAGTTGTCGTCGGCGACCGGCAGCCAGA
>JAIXVM010000235.1 GCA_027482995.1 Hyphomonadaceae bacterium
GGTCGGCCGCGCAGCCACGGTCGAGGCCGTGAAAAACAACGTCTGCAACAATTTCACGCGCCAGCTGCTGCCCGGCACGCTCGAAGTCTGGCCTGTGCCCGGATACGGCGCCATCGAGACCGGCCTGCACACGTTCACGAATGTCGGCGCCGACGCGCCCCACGGCATCGCCCGCTTCCTCCACGTCTGGCATCAGGAGGGCGACACCTGGCGCATTTCCCGCATCGTCAGCTACGATCACGGCCCCTACACGCCGCCAGCAAAAGCCGACTAGGACGGCGCGCGCACGTTCGCGCCAAGAATCCCGTTCGCCCGCCGCGCCTTGCCGCACTCGAAGCTCCCCGCCCGGAACGCCCGGCACGCCTCGGGCCGCTCCTCGTAAACGGCGCAGACGGCCTTCCCGCCGCCGAGCTGCAAATGCACGCAGTGCCCGCAGCTATAGTCGACATAGGTGCGCCCCTCAGCCTCGAAGAGGCTCTCCGGCGGCAGGCGTCGCCCGGCATCCTCCGGCAGCAGCACGAGATAGCGCGGATTCTTGCTGAAACAGCACGCCCCGCACGTCACGCAGTCGAACGTCTCAGCCATTGGGCGGCTCGGCGAGGCGCGGAAATGCCCCCGCCCGGCTCAGCGCGGATGACACGCCATGCCCCAGCGCGCCCTCGAGCCAGCGCGCCGTCTCGATCATCCGTCCAAGGTCAATCCCCGTCTCAAAGCCCGCCCGCTCCAGCATCCAGACCACGTCTTCCGTCGCCACATTCCCCGTCGCGCCCGGCGCAAACGGGCAGCCGCCGATGCCTCCGCAGCTTGCATCGATCACATCGACGCCCGCCTCGACCGCCGCGAACACATTGGCGAGGCCCGCCCCGCGCGTGTCGTGGAAGTGCAGCCGCAGCGCCACATCCGGCGCCTCGATCCGTACACGGTCGATCATGCGGCGCACGTGCCAGGGCGTCGCCGCGCCGATCGTGTCGCCGAGGCCGAGCTCCGCGATCCCCGCCCGCTGCGCCTGCGCGGCCAGATTGCCGACGACGCCGATATCCACGTCCCCGTCATACGGATCGCCGAACGCCACCGAGATCGTCGCCGACAGCGGCAATCCCGCCTCGTGGACCAGCGGCGCACACTTCGCCAGCATGTCGGCGCTCTCCTGCGGGCTCATGCCCTGGTTGCGCCGCCCGAAGCCCTCACCCGCCACCAGCACGAAATTGATCTCGTCCGCGTTCGCCTCGATGGCGCGCCGCACGCCGGTCTCGTTCAGGGCGAGGGCAATGTGCCGTGCCCGCCCGCCGCGCTTGAGGCCGGCAAACACCGCTGCCGAGTCCGCCATTTTCGGCACCGCCTTCGGCGAGACAAAACTGCCCGACTCCATCCGCACAACCCCCGCCGCCTCGAGGCGCGCGATGAACTCCAGCTTCTGGTCGACGCTCAAATTCGCCGGGTCATTCTGCAGCCCGTCGCGCGGGCCGACTTCCACGATATGGATGCGCTGCGTCATGCCTGCTCATCTGCCCCCGCGCGGCGCGCGTTGCAAGGTGAAGGCATGGACAAGTCCCCGCCGCCCCGGCCATAAACAGCCGATGACAGACTACCTCCCTCCCCTCACCGGCGCCGCGCAGGATGAAACGCGCGAGCTGCGACCGAAGTTCGATGCGGACGGCCTCGTCGCCGCGATCGCGCAGGATGCAGAGTCTGGCGAGGTGCTGATGCTCGCCTGGATGAATGCCGAGGCGCTGCGTCTCACGCTGGAAACGGGCCGCGCCACCTACTGGTCCCGCTCGCGCGCGGCGCTCTGGGTGAAGGGCGAGACGTCCGGGCATACGCAGGCGGTCGTCGAATTGCGGGTCGACTGCGACCAGGACGCGGTGCTGCTGAAAGTGCGCCAGACCGGCGGCGCCTGCCATACGGGCCGCGAAAGCTGCTTCTACCGCATCGCCGATGCGGACGGCCACACGCTGGCCGAACCCGGCAAACCGGACTAGCCTCAAGAAAACAAAACGGAAGGAAACTCCCATGCATCTCGCCCTCCTCCTGACGACCGCCGCCAGCGCGGTCCTGCTCGCCGCCTGCGCCCCGGAAGCGGCCGCGCCGGTCGAGGCCGCCGAAACAGTAGTCGCCGAAGTGGCAGAAGCGCCGGCACTGACCGTCAACGTGCTCGATTGTGGCAAGATCACGATCTCCGACCTCGACGCCTTTTCGTCGGCGGGCGACTATGCCGGCCAGGCCGACGAGTTCACCGATACCTGCTACCTGATCAACCATCCCAACGGCCGCCTGCTCTGGGATCTCGGCCTGCCGACGCAGCTCGTCGGGCAGCCGCCCTTCACGCAGCAGATCTTCACTGTGTCGGTCGAAAAATCGATCACCGACCAGCTCGCCGAACTTGGCGTCGTGCCGTCGGAGCTCACCTACGTGTCGATCTCGCACAGCCACTTCGACCATATCGGCCAGGTGGACCAGGTGCAGGGCGCGACATGGCTGGTGAACCAGAAAGAATATGACGCGATGTTCCCGCCGGACGGCTCGCCGCCCGCGGACCCGACGCTGGCCGCGAACTACGCCCTGTTCCAGCCGATGGAACGCGAGATCATCGGCGCCGAGCATGACGTGTTCGGCGATGGCTCGGTGGTGATCTTCGAGACGCCGGGCCACACGCCGGGGCATGCCTCGCTGCAGCTGAAGTTGCCGGAATCAGGAACAGTCCTGCTGACCGGCGACCTCTATCATCGCACCGAAAGCCGCACGCTCGGCCGCGTGCCGCGCTTCAATGCGAGTGAAGCCGATACGACTGCCTCGATGGCGGCTTTCGAAGCGCGCGCCGAAGCGGCCGGCGCCAAGGTCATCATCCAGCATGAACCGGCGGATGTGACGCCGCTGGGCGGGATCATCCGTTAGCGGAGCAAAGCGCAGCGCCGCTAGATGCGGCCTGCGGCTGACGCGTTCGTCAGCAGCTGCGCAACGCCGAACTTGTGGAAGGGCAGGATGGCCGCAAGGTAGCCCCGGCCGAGCCGGTTATGGGTCATCACAGCCGTGGACAGCACGACGCGGCGGCCCCCTTCGCGCAGTACCGAAACCCGGAAATCGAGATGCTTGTCATTGGCGCCCGTGATGATCTCATCCGGCGCGATCGCATAGATCGTCCACCGGCCGAGCTTGTCGCCGACGGCGTAGCGCTTGCCAGTGTCGATCGGGTCCGTCAGTTCACGGTAGGAAACGCCGCCGATGCCGAACGGCTTCACGAGCGTGGAGCGCACGACGAGCAATTGCTTGAAGACGCCCGGGAGGTGGTCGAGCGCAGCGGCATAGATACCAATCAGGCTCATGCCGTCACGGGTGACGGGCACCTCATAGGAGTCGATGTAGTCAATCTTCGCCAGACTGCCCCGCAGCTGGCTGGAGGCGGGAAGCGAACAGGGCGCCGCGCGGCTCACCACGCGGCGCTCCGGGTCAGTTCCCGCCTTCGATCAGGCGGCGGGCAATGACCATCGCCTGAACTTCGCCGGCGCCTTCGAAGATGTTGAGGATGCGGGCATCCTGCAGCACGCGGCTGATCGGATACTCGAGCGCAAAGCCGTTGCCGCCGTGGATCTGCACGGAGTTGTCGGCAGCGGCCCAGGCAACGCGGGCGGCAAGCAGCTTCGCCATGCCGGCTTCCAGGTCACAACGCTTGCCGTCATCCTTCTGGCGGGCCGAGAAGTAGGTCAGCTGGCGCACGCCGATCAGTTCGGCCGCCATCATGACGAGCTTGTTGGAGACGCGCGGGAAGTTGAAGATCGGCTGGCCGAACTGGTTGCGATCGAGCGCATAGCGCAGGCCGATCTCGAAGGCGTTCTGCGCGACGCCAACGGCGCGGGCAGCGGTCTGGATGCGGGCGCTCTCGAACGTCGCCATGAGATGCTTGAAACCCTGGCCTTCGACACCGCCGAGCAGGTTTTCGGCCTTCACCTTGAAGGCATCAAAGCCGATCTCGTATTCCTTCATGCCGCGGTAGCCGAGCACTTCGATCTCGCCGCCGGTCATGCCTTCGGCCGGGAACGGGTGCTCATCGGTGCCGCGCGGCTTTTCGGCGAGCAGCATCGAGAGGCCGGAGAAATTGTTCGTGGCCGGATCAGTGCGGGCAAGCAGCGTCATCAGGTCGGCGCGCACGGGGTGCGTGATCCAGGTCTTGTTGCCGGTGACGACATACTCTGTTCCGTCTGCGGACTTTACAGCGCGCGTGCGCAGCGAGCCGAGGTCGGAGCCGGTGTTCGGCTCCGTGAACACGGCCGTCGGCAGAATTTCGCCCGAGGCGATCGCGGGAAGCCATTTCTGTTTCTGCTCTTCGGTGCCGCCGATCAGGATCAGCTCAGCCGCGATTTCGGAGCGTGTGCCGAGCGAGCCCGTGCCGATATAGCCGCGCGAGAGCTCTTCGGAGACGACGCACATCGCCGTCTTGCCCATGCCGAGGCCGCCGAATTCTTCCGGGATCGTCAGGCCGAAGACGCCGAGTTCGGCCATCTCGTTGACGACGTCCATCGGGATATAGTCGTTCTTGAGGTGCCACTCGTGGGCCACCGGTTTGATCCGGGTGGCGGAGAACTTGGCGAACTGGTCGCGCACCATTTCCATCGTCTCGTCGAGACCCGTGCGTTCGACCGAGTGACGCGAGAGCGCGTCCGGCAGGAAGGTGGCGGCGGCGGCCATCACTTCAGGCGTCTTGCCTTCGGCAATGAAGCGCTGGATCGCGGGCGCCTGCAGCAACTGGATGTCGGCCGCCGAACACCCGAGATCGGCGGGGCGCACCATCTCGCCCTGGTTCATCGGGATGCCGCCGACGAGCTGGGCGCAGTATTCACCGAACAGCACCTGGGCGAGCAGCGCTTCGACGTCGCCGAACTGGCCTTCGGCTTCGAGGCGCTCGGCCCAGCCGGCCGTCTGGCGGAGGGTTTCGAGGTAGGTTGCAACCCAGGCGAGACCATGGGCGCGGTGCTGGTGGCGTTCGAACGCGGCACGGTCCGGCTTGCCATTCGGCAGGGACAGGCTGGCGCGGGCGGACAGTGTCGCCGCGTTCACGTAGGCGTCGACCGCGGCGACCGCTTCGGTCATGGCCACCGTCAGGCCGGCCATACGGATATCGGCCACATCGTTAAAACCGCTCAAGCCGTCCATGCCCCGTCTCCTCCAAGCTTATGGTGTTTCGCTATTATAGGCGCGCGGCGGCGGCTGGCGAGTCCGTCCTTGTGCGGCGCAACATCACCCCGATGCAGGGGCCGTGCCGGTTAACATTCCGGTTACGTTTGTTAACCCTCTGAGCCTTGCTTAAAACCTTGTTAACCTTCAACTTATTAACGGAATGTTCGCAACACGCGCGCTATTCCCAACGACATCAAAATGATTCTTAAAGGAGATGGGCACCTGATGAACCCCTATTCACGTTTCAGGCTTGTATCGAGTACGGCCTCGGCGGCGATCATCGTCGCCGGGCTATGTGCGTTTGGCCAACCCTTGCTGACGGCGGTTGCCGGTGCAGCAGGTCCCGGCACCGGCCTCTGGATCGCGCTGGGCGGCGCGGTCACCGTGCTGGTGGTCTTCTGGCTGGCCCTGACCGAGGCCATCTTCCCGAGCCTGTTCCGGTTCAACGCGGTGCGCCGTGCGATCCTGGGCAAGTACTATATCGAAGGCACCTGGCTGCAGGCCGAACGCGGCACGGCCGGCGGCCACCGCCTGGCGGTAATCGACATCCAGCCGTCGGGTCGCACGTTCATCTTCTCGGGCTACGCGCTGAACAAGGACCTCGAGATCGAGAGCAACACGCTGATCGAATTCTCGAAGTTCGAATGGCCGTTCATGACCTACAAGTATCGCAACTCCCTCTCGGATGGCGCAGATGGCCAGCGTGAAGGCGTGGGCGAGATCCAGTTCGAGATGAACCGCTCGGCCGCCACCCGCTTCAACGGCTATGCGCAATTCGTGAAAACCGCCCGCCGGATCAAGATTGAAGGCGCCAAGCTGACGAAGAATTCGGAAGTGAAGCGTCTGCGCAGCCTCGAGAGCCGCAAGGTCGTGCTCGAGAAATACTGGTCGCTGTTCTTCAACACGACGCTGAACACGAGCACTGCGACCGTCCAGCCGCCGGCTGCACGCCCGGTGATCGTCGAGACGACCCGCGCTGTGGTGGCCGAACGCCGCCAGGCCGCGAGCGCCTCTACCGAGGGCAAGGTTGTCCCGCGCCGCCGCGCCAGCGACTGGCGGTCTGAAGACACGACCCCGACCGCTGACCGCATCCGCGCCAAGATGGAAGCCGAAGCCGAAGAGATCGAGGACGAGGACGTCTACGAAGAGGAATTCGAAGACGAAGCCGAACTCGACGCGGACGTGGAAGTCGAAGCCGATGAAGAAGACGACGTCGTGATGGAAGACGACTCGGACGAAGAGACGGCTGAAGTCGCCGACGAAGAAGAGGATGACGAACTGGTCATCCGCCCACGTGGCCGCGCCAACGCACGGTAATTCGTGTACCGAATAAATTGAAGCGGCCCCTTCGAAAGAAGGGGCCGTTTTTGTTGGACGATCAGTCCATCCGGCGGTAGCGGGAGGATTGCGCGCGCACCATGGCCCGGCCGAGCGGCTCCGGCAGGATGCGGGTCAGGGTCGCCATGGTCTTGTTGACAGGGCCGGGGACGACCACGGGCTGGCCGCGGTTGACCGCCTCGATCCCCGCGGCGACGACCGGCGCTGCGTCCATCCAGAGCCAGGCCGGCATCTGCTTCGTGGCTTCGCGCGTGCCGTTCACGTCGTGGAACTCGCTATAGGTGAAGCCCGGGCAAAGCGCCGTACAATGAATATCCGTATGACCGAGCGCTTCGCATTCGGCGTTGATGCTTTCGGAGAACTTGATCATGCCCGCCTTGACGCTGGCATAGAGCGTATGCCCGGCGCTGCCTGCGGCGTAGCCCGCCAGCGAGGCGACGTTGATGATGCGCCCGAACTTGCGTGCGGCCATGCCGGCCAGCAGGCGGTGCGTCAGTTCCACCGGCGCGGTGTATAGAACCTGAAGGAACGCGGCCTGATCCTCCCACGAGGTCGAGAAGAAGGTGCCCGGCAGGCCGTAGCCGGCATTGTTGACGAGTGCGTCCACCTCCAGGCCTTTGGCGGCAAGTGCGGCGACGAGGCGGGCGGGCGCGGCGGGGTCTGCGAGGTCCTCCGCAATCACGGTCACTTCGACCTTGTTCCGGGTACGGACTTCATCGGCCAGCGCCTGCAGCCGGTCTTCGCGCCGGGCGGTCAGCACAAGGTTCCAGCCCATCGCGGCATACTGGCGGGCGAACTCGGCGCCGATGCCAGCGGAAGCTCCCGTAATCAGGCACAAACGGCGTTTCATGGTCAAAAACTCTCCTCACGTGCGAATATGTGACAGGAATACAACAAAAGCCCGGCTAAATTGAGACTTGAGACCGGCTGTGTTGTTGCGCTGCAGAAACATCCCACCTTACGGTTCAAGGGCGCAAACACAACACGCAGTTCGTGTGCCCCATTCAGTTCAACGGAGCGGAAACCATGAAACTCAAGAGCTTTCTCCTTTCGGCCGCGGCAACGATTGCCGTGATGGCGGGCACATCCGCGGCATGGGCGCAAGACGCCGCCGCGCCGGTAGAAGAGCTGCGCCGCACCGAGACGATCGTGACGATCGGCACGCGCGTGGCAGACCGCTCCGCGCTCGATACCGCCGCCGCCGTGGACGTCGTGTCCGAGGCTGCGATCCAGAATGGCGGGGTCAGCGAACTGAACCAGGCCCTCGCCGTCAACCTGCCCTCGCTGAACTTCCCGCGCCCTGCCCTCGCCGATGGCACGGACTCGGTTCGCCCGGCAGCGCTGCGCGGCCTTGCGCCCGACCAGACGCTGGTCCTCGTCAACGGCAAGCGCCGCCACACCGCCTCGCTCGTCAACGTCAACGGCACGATCGGCCGCGGCGCATCTTCGGTCGACCTCAACACGATCCCGAACCTCGCCGTCAGCGGTGTGGAAGTGCTGCGCGACGGCGCCTCGGCGCTGTATGGCTCGGATGCCATCGCCGGCGTGGTGAACGTGCGCTTGCGCGATGCCAACCAGGGCGGCGCGATCTCGGCGAGCTATGGTTTCCGCGAGACTGAGTACACCACCCCCGTGACGCCGCCGACTGCGGCCGGCGTGCCAAACCCGGGCCGCAACGTGACGCGCGAGCGTACCGATGGCCGCGTGTATACCGTGGCCGGATGGAAAGGCTTCGAACTCGGTGATGGCGGCTTCCTGACCGTCACCGGCGAATACAAGGACCAGGGCCGCACCGAGCGCCCGGGTTATGACTTCCGCGCGCAATACCCGGGCAGCCGGCCGGCCGCCGAAGCCATCATTGGCCGCTTCAATGCCTGGACGGGCGAGCCGGAACTCGAACAGCTGAGCCTGTTCGCGAATGCCGGCCTTGATCTGGAGAATGGCGCCGAACTCTATGGCTGGGCGAGTGTCCAGGACCGCGAAACCACATCGGCCGGCTTCTTCCGCCGCGCCAACGACGACCGCAACGTCATCCAGATCTATCCCAACGGCTTCCTGCCGAAGATCAATCCGACGACCACGGACTATTCGGCGCTTGGCGGCGTGCGCTTCGACTGGGCCGGATGGGCAGCAGATGCTTCGCTCGGTTACGGCTCCAACAAGATGGAGTTCCAGATCGTCGACACGCTGAACCGGTCTCTCGGGACCGCGTCCGGTACGTCGTTCGATGCAGGCGGGTTCGAGCACTCGCAACTCGTCGCCAACATCGGCTTTGTCAAAGGCTTCGATGTGGACGGCCTCGCCTCGGCCCTGAACGTCGCCTGGGGCGCCGAAGCGCGCCAGGAAACGTATGAGATCTTCGCAGGCGAACCGGACTCCTACCGCAATGGCGGCGTTCTGCTGCCGAACGGCAGCCCGACGGCTTCCGGCGCGCAGGTGTTCCCCGGCTTCCGGCCGGAGAACGAGCTTGAGGAGGACCGCACGGCCGTGGGCGTCTACCTCGACCTCGAAGCCAACCTCACCGATGCCTTCCTGGTCTCGGGCGCGGTTCGCGGCGAGTCCTATTCGGATTTCGGCGAAACGCTGACCGGCAAGCTGGCGGCACGCTATGACCTGACCGACAACTTCGCCCTGCGCGGTTCCGTGCAGAACGGCTTCCGGGCCCCTTCCCTGCAACAGCAGTTCTTCACCACCACGTCCACGAACTTCATCAACGGCGTGCCGTTCGACATCACCACCTTCACGGTCGACAGCCCGGTCGCCCGCGCGCTGGGTTCGCAGGACCTCGACGCTGAGACTTCGGTCAACTACGCGGTCGGCGCGGTGTACCAGGCCGGCGCGTTCAACCTGACGGTCGATGCCTACCGGATCGACGTGACGGACCGGATCGTGCTGTCGGAAAACCTGACGGCGGCGAACGTCCGCGCCTTCCTCGTTTCCCAGGGCTTCATCGGAGCCGGCGGCGGACGCTTCTTCCTCAACGGTGTCGATACCGAGACCACCGGTGTCGATATCATCGCGAACTACGCCTTCCCGGAAACCGCCTATGGCACGTTCGACGTGACGGCAGGGGCCAACTTCAACACGACCGAAGTGACCAAGGTTCCGGCCCTCCCGCAGCTGACCGCACTGAACCCGGCACCGGTTCTGTTTGGCCGCGTCAACGTGCTGACCCTCGAGGAAGGTGCGCCGAAGGACAAGTTCACGGCCCAAGTGAACTGGGATCATGGTCCGTTTGAC
>JAIXVM010000069.1 GCA_027482995.1 Hyphomonadaceae bacterium
AAGTGTCGCGGGAGGAATGGCCGACGGCGAGCACCACATGATCGGCCTCCAGGAATTCTCCCGTATGCAGATGAACGCCGCGAACGCGCCGCCCGCCATCCGGGCCGCGATCGAGCTCGAGATCGGTGACCCGTTGCTGGAACCGGTATTCGCCGCCGAGGGCTTCGATCTTGGCCCGCAGGCTCTCGACCATGGTCACGAGCCGGAAGGTCCCGATGTGGGGGTGGGCGTCGGTCAGGATCTCTGGCGGGGCGCCGGCCTCCACGAACTCGGTCAGAACCTTGCGGCTTAGATAGCGGGGGTCCTTGATCTGGCTGTAGAGCTTGCCGTCGGAGAAGGTGCCCGCGCCGCCTTCGCCAAACTGGACGTTGGACTCAGGGTTAAGTTCGCTGCGCCGCCAGAGACCCCAGGTGTCCTTCGTCCGCTCCCGCACCACCTTGCCGCGGTCGAGCAGAACGGGGCGCAGACCCATCTCCGCGAGGATCAGGCCCGCAAAAAGGCCGCAAGGTCCGGCACCGATGACGACGGGCCTGAGCCGGCCTGGATGCGGCTTGGGCACCGGCGGCTTGTAAGACGTATCCGGCGTCAGGCGAACATGCGGGTCGCCGGCCACGCGTTTGCGCACTTCGGCTTCACCCCGCACTTCGGCGTCAACGATGTAGACGGTGAGAATTGCCGATTTTCGCCGGGCGTCGTGCGCGCGTTTCCAGACGGTCCAGCTCAGCAGGTCGTCTGATGTCACGCCAAGCCGGCTCGCAATCGCCGCGGGCAAGTTTGCCGGGGCGTGGTCGAGAGGCAGCTTGATCTCTGAAATCCGCAACATGCGGCCCCTTTAGCACTTCAAATTGCGCCGCGCACCCCAGCGGAAAGCCGCAGCGTTTGCGGCACACCGGATGCCGCCTCCGCGTATTTCCGCCCGAGGTGCCGGAGCGGAAGGACTGGATCAGGACGGTCAGGGCGTGGGATGGTCAAACCTTGTTACGGAGGAGCCGCGCCATGACCGAAGACACGCCTGCAGTGAAACTCGAAAAGTCGGGTGAGGTCCTGCATGTCATCATGAACCGTCCGAGCCGCCTGAACGCCATGAACACGCAGCTCGTCACCGAACTGCGCGAGGTGTTCCAATCGCTTTACTTCGACCGGTCGGTGCGGGTCGTCGTGCTGCGCGGCGAAGGGCGAGCCTTCTGCGCGGGGCTCGACCTCAAAGAATCGGCGGCTGGCAGAGGGGGCATCGAGCAGGGCCTCGACAAGCAGCGCTCAATTGCAGAAATCTACGTTGCCATGCGCCGGTGTCCGCAGCCGATCATCAGCTGCGTGCAGGGGGCGGCGAGCGGCGGCGGCTTTGCGCTGGCTCTTGCATCGGACATTCGCATCCTTTCCGAGGACGCGCGCATGAACGCGGCTTTCATCCGGATCGGCCTCACCGCGTGCGACATGGGCGTGTCCTACTTTCTGCCGCGCATGATCGGCCAGTCCCTCGCCAGCGAATACATGCTGACGGGCCGGTTCATCGACGCACCACGCGCCTATGCCATCGGGCTTGCCAATCGTGTTGTTCCGTCTGCGGACATGCTGGCCGAGGCCAACAGCTTTGCGGAGGACATGTTGCACGCGACGCCACTTGGCCTTCGTCTCACCAAGGATGGACTCAATCAGGCGGTCGATGCGAGCGGCCTTGAAGCCGCAATGGCGATCGAGGATCGCAACCAGATCCTGACGGCGAATGATCCGAATTTCCGGGAAGGTATCGCCGCCTTCATGGAGAAGCGGGCGCCGAAATACTCCTGATCGATCGCGCCGGCGCGCGACGAGACTCAGTCCCGGACGGTGGACATCGCACGGTAGCGGGCGATCTGCCGGTCCAGGTGAACCCGCCCGGCCGGAGTCGCAGCGCTGTAGAGCACAAGCGCATAGCCAAGGCCGGAAGCGGGCAGCAGTTCGTCCGTCGCCATCGTGCCCATGGCCCAGCTCAGCATCAGCCCGTTGCCGAGATGCGACATTGTCCGTTCCAGCATTTCAACCGGCATGTCCCGGCGGAGAAGGTCTTCTTCCTGGGCCGTTGTGAGCAGCGAGCGCCAGGCGGCGCGGGTCTGCGCGAGGCGCTCCGGAGTCGCAAGGCCCGTATCGTCTTCGCCGTTTGTATCCAGAAGTGCTTTCCAGAGCGGCCGGTAAAAGTCCGGGTCCTGAATGAAATAACCGGCGCCGAGCGCATTGGCCTCGAAAATCCGGTCGATAGCGTTATCGACCTTGAGGCTCATGAAGCGGTGGAGGAAGTCGCGCTCGTCTTCTAGCACCGCCATCACGACGGCGCGCTTGGAACCGAAAAGGTTATAGGGCGTCGCGAGGCTCACTTCCGCGCGCTGCGCGATCATCCGCATCGAGAGGTTTGTATCCCCCGTCTCGCGGATGAGGTCGCGCGCCGCACGCACGATCTTTAGACGGCGCTCGGCCTTCGCCTTCTCGCGGCGGCCCGATACGGCGGCAATGGTGACGTCCGTCATGCGGCCTTCCGGATGTCTTCGGCAGGATTGATCAGGTCAGCTTGGTAGTCGAGCTGCAGTGCCTGCATCAATTCCTGGCGCTCCGGCCCGGCGCTTGGCGGATAGGCGGCGGCGTTCAGCCGCTTTCCGCGGGCCCAGTAATACAGCACCGTCGCGAGGTTCTTCGGCTTGCCGAGCCACTTGTCCGGATGCTCGAGCATGTGAAAGCCGCGCATGGCTTCGCGCAGGAGCTGGACGTCGGAGCGGACCGCGATGCGCACGCCGTCCTCGAGGAAGCTCTGCAACAGGCGCGCGCGGAAGCTCGGTTTGAAGCCGGGCGTCAGGGTTTCCCGCGCTCGTTTCATGGCGGACCGGTCCTGCTTGCGCTGGGTCAGATAGAACGGACGCAGTTCGGCTTCGAGTCCCTCATGGAACTTTATGGCGCGCGCAGCCGGGTCTGCCGTCTCGTCCAGCGTGCGCCGGAGGAGTTGGGCGCTGACGGCGGCGAAGGAACAGCCGCGGCCATAAAGCGGATTGGTGCGGATCAATGTGTCGCCGAGCGCGAAGTAGCCACGCGTTGCCGGTTTGCCATCGACCACCAGGTCGCGCCAGCGGCTGACGAGATCGCCCATACCGAACACCTTGCTGGTCGGCGTCGAGCGCGTTTCATTCGTCCACGGATAAAGTCCGGGCAGCTGCAGGGTGATCTGATGGAAGATTTCCGGGTTGAGGATCGACTTGCGAAGTTCAAGTTCGACTTCCGGGAGGGCGATGGTGATCGAGAAGTTGCCGTTGTCTCCGGGAAACACGCCGTATTTGAGGTAACCGAGGTCTCCGCTGCCGGGCGGGTGTTCGTTGCGGTCGGGCTCCTGCTGACCCGGCTTGAGGCGGTAATGCTTGGTGAAATAGAGGATGCCGGCATCTTCCTTTTCCTCACGCACGTTCGCGCCTTCTTCGACCAGTTGGTCGAAGGTGAAGCCGCTCTTGCCCGTGGTGTCTACCACGACGTCAGCGGTCAGGGTGACGTCGTGGCCCTCGTGCTCTCCCATGATGCCGGAAACGTTGACCACGCCATCGGCGCCTTTGGCGGTGATCAGCCGGCGAACGAGGAAGTTCGAGCGGATGGTGACGTTGCCCAGCGTTTCAACATAACGCCGCATCGCCAGTTCCAGAGTGGTTCGGCGGCTGGTGATGAAGGTCAGTTCCTCGTCCTGCGGCAAAGGCTGGTAGCGTGCCTGTTGGGGCGCAGTGAGCAGGTTGTCGAATGTCAGTTCACGGACACCCAGCGCCTTCAGCTGTTGAAGAAGCTCCGGATGCTCGGCCTTCATGATCGAGCGCAGGCGCGCCAGGAAAGCATGGCTCTGGCGCACATGACCAACGCCGGTGCGGCGCCAGTCGCGGAACAAGTCATCCGGATCGCCGTACCCGATTGGTCCGTCGCGTTCGACCATGGTTATCGCGCGCCCGGAAGGAGCGAGCATCAGGGCTGTGCAGAGGCCGCCGATCCCGGCGCCGATGACAATGACAGTTTCTGTGTTGGGCATGGTCTTCGCCGTTCAATCAATCTGTTTCAGGAAGTCCAGAATGGTTTCATTGACGGCCTCGGGTGCTTCCTGCTGTGTCCAATGGCCGATGCCGGGGATCATCTTGTTGATCCGCAGATCCTTGACGAAGTGCGGCATCATCTCGATGGCCGCCGCCGCCATCATCACGACGCCGTCATTTGTTCCGGCCACGAACATGGCGGGTTGGCTGATCGACATCGGCGCGTCTTTGGTCCGCTCCCAATAGAGATCATGGTTGCGGTAATAGTTGATCGGGCCCCGCATGGTGGAGCGCGTGAACTCACCGGCATAGAAATCGAGATCGGCTTCGCTGAGCCAGGCGGGCAGGTGTTCGGGGTCAGGCAGGCCGGAGAGGAGGTCGTCCTTGTCTGTCTTCGCAGGCAGCTTCGTGAGATCAGTCTCGCCGCCGGCGAGTGTCAGGAATTTCCGCAGCGAGCCGCGGATATCCTTCTCGAACTCCGCTTCGGCGACACCTGGCTCCTGGAAGTAAAGCTGGTAGAAGAACTGACCCTTGAACATCTCGCGCATCATCGGCATCGGCTGCACGGGCGAGCGCGGCATGAAGGGAACAGATAGTCCGCCTACGGCGCGAACGACATCCGGATGGTGCAGCGCTGTCGCCCAGGCTGTGGGCGCGCCCCAGTCATGGCCGATCACGATCGCCGTCTTGTAGCCAAGCGCCGGGATAAGGCCGATGATGTCGGCCACAACCTCGGTCTGGCAATAGGCGGTGATCTCGGCCGGCTTGTCGCTCTTGCCATAGCCGCGCATGTCCGGCGCGACGACGTGGTAGCCGGCCGCCGCGAGCGGCGCGAACTGGTGGCGCCAGGAATACCAGGATTCCGGAAACCCGTGGAGCAGCAGCACGAGGGGGCCTTGGCCCGCCTCGGCGATGTTCAGGGAAATTCCGTTCGTGGCAACCCGGCGTTGGGAAACGCCAGGCCAGCTCATGCACGCACCTTCTGACGGGTCTTCGGGCGTGTCTTCTTAACTTCGCCTGGGAGGATTTCGCCGCGCGTTTCGGCATTGTAACCCGCCACCGCTGTCCAGGCGACGCCGCCGCCGACGATGACCGTATCCACGCCCATCGCATCACGTACATAGCGGCTGCCATCACCCGGCACGTCCTGGACATATTTCTCTTCGCCGCGGTTGATCGTTTGCGGATCGAAGATCACGATGTCGGCGATGTAGCCTTGTTGCAGGAGGC